>DAITNH010000037.1:0-25682 GCA_036834745.1 Prolixibacteraceae bacterium | reverse complement strand
TACCCTGATTGTCATCCGCCCTTTGGGGTACCGATTATCCAAAAGTTCCAGAATGCTTTACCGGGAACCGGCTTATCTGATCTGTACTGAAACAGATTTGGACATCAAAAACATTTTACAGGCTTACCTCTGGCGTTGGAAAATTGAAGTCGACTTCCATGAAGAAAAGACTCTACTTGGATGTGGTCAGGTTCAGGTATGGAACCCAAACTCGGTAGAAAGCCTTCTGGCATTTGCCGCGGCCATGTATGGGTTGCTGCATCTGGCAACAGCTAAACTAAATACGTTAATGCTCCTAAGACCGAAATCGCACCAAAAGGAGCATGCAAAACGCATAGCAACAGGCCATTTATTGAACAACCTGCGGCTCAATTTTGGGCAAAAGCCACTGAATTAAATTTCTCCGACTTCGTGAACAATCAGATAAATACACGAAGCCTCAGAAATACATTAACCAGTATTAGTTCCGCAGCCTTTTATATGAGAAATTAGCCAAACTCCAGACCCCTCCTTTGGAGGGGATGGGGGAGGCTTCTGAAAAGTAACCGTAAAAGTACCCTGTCGGCGAAAAGAATAAAATTCAGAATAAATACTGCGAAAATTACCTGAATGATATTTCCTGACATAAACGAAAAAACACGGACAACCAACTCCTTGTCAATATAATAATACAACCCGCCAACAACAAAAAGTAACGCAGCAATAACTCCTGTCAGATATAAATATTCAAACAAATCATTTTTCCATTGGTCACGACGGACAACAGAAAGTGTTACTTTTTGTGCAAAATCGGCAGGCAGTTGAAAATCAGGTTTTGTCCTGAACGATTTTTCAATTATTTTATCAAGTTCTTCATTATTCATGGGTAATCTCCTTCACTGATTTTAAACTGTTTTCGTCAACCACAAACTTTAATTTTTCCTTCAGAAGTGCTTTGGCCCTGAACAGATAACTTTTAATCGTGCCTTCAGGCATTCCGGTTATCTGTTCAATTTCCTGGTATGAAAACTCTTCCAAATGGTACAATGTCAAAACGGTTCTGTACTGAACAGGCAATAATTCTATTTGTTCGTGAATATACCTGTGCAAATCGGTTCGTTCATAATCACCTGATCTGCAATCTGTCAGATTTCGCAATACAACAGAATCATCCGGATTTACCTCAACAACCTTTTTAAACTTTCGCAGGTAATTGATACTTGTATTGTAGGCAATGGTTGCAATCCAGGTTGACAACTTGCATTCATTCCTGTACTTATCCAAATTCTGATATACCTTCATAAATACATCCTGACAAACATCCTCCAATTCATCATGACGCTGAATCAACCGGCCGGTAATATGAACCACCAGTTTCTGGTATCGGTTTACCAAAAACGTAAATGCATTCATATTACCGTTTAAAATCTGGCTTATTAATTCAGAATCATTCATACAGGAAGTTTGACAACAGCTCGCCCTTAAATGTTGCATTAAGTACGAATTATTTATTCAGAAAAAAAATGAAACCTGCTGCAACATTTTGCAAAACCTTGCTGTCACATCTTACAAACATTTAAAACTGAAAATTATGAACGATGTATTAATGGCCGCAGTAGTTTTTTTTGCGATTTTCCAGATACTAAAAAGTTTTACTGACTTTTTGCTGAAACGAAAAATCATAAAAGCGGGGCATTTTGAAAATGCCGGTATTCTGGAACAGAAAATTGCTTCATCGATTACTGAAAATCAGGAAGCGAACAAATATCCCTCGTTGAAATGGGGTTTGGTTGCCTTTTTTGCCGGAATTGGATTTATTATTATCGACCAACTGACTCCGGGTGTAAATAATCAGGAGGTATATAATAATTTCCAATGGAACAGTATGTTACCATTTGGGATTGAGCTGGTTTCCATTTCGATGGGCTTCATCGTCTATTTCCTGATTGTGAATTTCAGCAAGAAGAAGTGAAAAAAGTCGGAAGCCCGAAGTCGGAAGAAAAAAACCGACTTCGGACTTCTTACATTTTAATCCGCCAGTCGGCCAAATCGTGAAATCCGCGCAGAAGTTCATCAATCTTCATTCGTTTTTTTCCTGAAAGCTGAATCTCGGTCACCGACAACCATCCGTCTGTACAAGAAATTTTCAGGAATTTTTTGCCATCGGTTTGAAGTGTGCCCGGAGCAGCCGGTAGATTTTGACCATCACGAACAGCACCGAAAACCTTCGCAGTCAGTATTTCAGGTTTCTCCGCATGAACAAGTTCCGTCCAGGCAGTAGGATACGGCGACAATCCGCGGATCAGATTGCGGACGGACTCCGTATCTTTGGTCCAGTCGATGCGGCAATCGTCCTTAAATATTTTGGGAGCTTGTTTTATTTTTTCCTGATTGTCGATCAGTTGAGCCTGATCAATCGCGTTAACAGTTCCTTCGGCCAAAGCATCAACGGTTTTCAAAACCAGCTTTGCGCCAATTTCCATCATCCGGTCGTGCAAATCGCCCACCGAATCATTTTCTGCAATGTCCGTTCTTTCCTGAAAAATAATCTGCCCGGTATCAATTTCATGAGAAAGTAAAAAAGTGGTAACTCCGGTTTCCGTTTCTCCATTGATGATAGCCCAGTTGAGCGGCGCAGCTCCACGATACTGCGGCAACAGCGAGCCATGCAGGTTGATCGTACCGAGCGGCGGCATGTTCCAGACCACTTCGGGCAACATCCTGAAAGCCACCACAATTTGAAGATCGGCTTTCAGACTTTCGAGTTCAGCAATAAAATCCGGTTTTTTTAGCTTTTCGGGCTGAAGTACGCATAATCCGTTTTCAACTGCAAATTGTTTTACAGCCGACTCGGTCAATTGTCGGCCACGTCCGGCGGGTTTATCCGGCGATGTAATAACACCGACAACCTGATAGCCATTTTCGACCAAAGCCTTTAAACTCTCAACGGCGAAGTCGGGAGTTCCCATGAATACGATGCGGATTTCTTTCGGATGCATTGTTTTTTTCTGCAAAGATAAACCATGCATTTGAACCATGAAACAGAAACCAGGAAAAGGCAATAAAGTATATGGTAATTAAAATGAAAAGACTGAATATGAAGCTATTAATCTTAAATTAACAAATCAGCGAAAAACACTAAATATTAATAATCAGCGACTTGTGAATTTTTAAAGTTAACTTTTTGTGAACAATTTGCTAAATAATTTGTCAACAGCAACTTAGGCAAAATTATCTCAACACTTTGAAATATTTTTGACCTGTCAAAATATCAAGTTGAATTTAAAAACTTAAGTGATGAGTATAAAAAAACAATTTTTGAAATCGAAACCGGTATGCAAGGTAGTTTTCCGGTTAGACGCAACCGAAGCAAATGGTGCGAAAAAAGTACAGGTTCTGGGCGATTTTAATAACTGGGATCAAACTGCAGAACCTTTAACTCAGTTGAAATCAAATGATTTCTCCGCAACCCTGGAATTGGAATCAGGAAAAGAATACCAGTTTCGGTATTTGATCGATGGATCAAACTGGAAAAATGATTCTGACGCCGACCGTTTTGTGGCCAATGAATTTGGTGCCGAAAATTGTGTGATTTCTACACAGGCTTAACAAAGCAAAATTTTTCGGATAAGATATTTCAGGAAAGAAGAGAATTTCAGCTTTCTTCTTCCTGAAATATTTGTTTATGGCAATTGGTATTTGTTTACCACATCCGGCCTGAGTTTCCGGTTTCCTTTCTGTGCTTTGGGGGAATACGGGCAATTCCTGCATCCGTTTGAACAACAATAACCGCGTTTTACAAGGTAAAATTCTGTCATCACCCTGTATCCCTCCGGATTCATCGTATAATCAACTCCTTCCACCTGAGTCTCACCAAATCCCGACTCAAACATATCATCAAAAATTCCCATAACGCAGATTCCAAATTTCAAGTTTCAAATTTCAGGTTCTCTACCTGATTTTGTGCAGATCAGCACATTTCAAATTGAAAAAGTTCAGTTTATTCAGGTTCAAAACTGAATTTCGCTGAACAGTTTCTGTTTTCGTATATAAAACTGAAAGACAATGCTTTTGGCCAATCTTCCAGAACTGAGTTCAATATCGTCAATTGGCAAAGCCTGTTTCCGTTTGCGGCGCAATTCAGGCAACGATAGGTAAAAGTGATAATGCGCCTTCAATACACTTCGAATGCCATTAAAATTAAATTCAGCAAGCAGTTTAAAAGCTGCCACTCCATCCAAAATCATCCTGACAGCAAGAATGTAAAAAAGCTGATTGGCTGGTAAGTTTTTATAAAGTAGCCAAAGGTTGTTTCTGAAATTCAGGTACAGTTTCTTCGGATTGTCATAAGATAGCGAGCCGCCGCCAAGATGAAAAACAGTACTTTCAGGAGTGAAAACAACACGGAATCCCCTGTTTCTCAACCGCCAGCAAAGGTCAATTTCTTCCATGTGTGCCCAGAAATCACCATCGAAACCTCCCACCTCACGAAAAAGATCGGAACGGACAAACATGCAGGCGCCGGTTGCCCAGAAAATATCCACAATAGTATCATATTGTCCATTGTCGATTTCCACAACGTCGAAGATCCTGCCCCTGCAAAACGGATAGCCAAACCGGTCGATAAATCCACCGGCAGCTCCCGCATATTCGAAATGAGTTTTCTGGTTGTAACTAAGTATTTTTGGCTGAACGGCGGCAATCATTTTGTCTGATTCCATCAATCTGATTGGCGAATCCAACCATCCGGCAGTAACTTCCACATCCGAATTCAGGATGACAAAGTAGTCGGCTTCAATTTGCTTCAGGGCTTCGTTGTAACCACGGGCAAACCCGAAGTTCTGCTTCAGGTCGAGCACTTTAACTTGCGGGAATTCGGTTTTGAGTATCGAAAGTGATTCGTCGTCCGAACCATTATCGGCAACAATAATTTCGGTAAAATCGCCTTTGCTGAATCGAATGACAGAAGGAAGAAACTGTCGCAACAGGGTGACTCCGTTCCAGTTTAAAATAACAACGGCGATTTTTTGACTCATGCAAAGAGATTGAAAGAGATTGAAAGAGATTGATTTACTGAATGACTGAACAATCGGACAATTGAAATTTTACTGATTTCGTTTCTGCCTACTGAGACTGTACACTGAATACTTCACTCATGGGATCAGCAGTTTGGCCAAAACAACTGCCATGCTTTCCTTTTCGAGGTTGTACAAAATATTGGCAATTTTTTCCATTTTTTCAGGTTCGTCCGACTGCAAAACCAATTTGACCTCTTTAATCTGCTTTCCGGTCATTTCTTCTTCGAGCAGCGACCAGATTTTCAGGTTTTCTTCTTCCTGTTTCGGAACACCCAAATGTTCCAATTCCAGCTTGGTGGCTTCCAGAATTTCGCGTGCTTTCATGATCACCGGATCGGCATCTTTACCGGTACCGGCCGCATCGCGCAAACTCCAGCTCGAATAATCGTATTTCAATTCTTTGATCATCCGCACTTTGCTGCTTTCTTTGCCAAAAATACGTTCAAGAAAAATGATGGTATGGCTTTTCCATGCTTCCAGATCAAAGTTCTTGGCATTCAGACTTTCAAGCTGTCTGGTTATAAGGGCAATTTCGTTCTCAATCATTTTTGTGAATTGTTAATTTGTTGCAATTTAATAAATGTTTACCCCAGATGTTTATTTACGATCGCGTAAAATTCATCAAAATAATTGGCATTGCAGGCAATCATTTCGCCGCCGAACAGATAGTTTTCCCCTCCATTGAAATCACAAACTTTTCCTCCTGCCTTTTTTACGATGATGATTCCGGCAGCCACATCCCACGAATGCAGAGCGTGTTCGTAAAAACCTTCGAACCGTCCGGCTGCCACATAAGCCATATCTGCGGCAGCCGATCCCAAACGGCGCATTCCGTGCGAGTTTCGCATGAAATAGTTCATCGTGGTCATGTATTTGTCGAGTTTCGAAAAATCGTAATACGGGAAACCAGTGGCTATAAGTGAATCTGCTGTTTCTGCTGCTGTTGATACATTTATTTCGCGGCCATTCATATAGGCTTTGCTGCCTTTCCACGCGTAAAACATTTCGTTCAGGCTGATTTCATATATAACACCAAGCACAATTTCCTGATCTTCCATCAAAGCAATGCTTACCGCATAGGGTGAAATGCCGTGAATATAGTTGGTGGTTCCATCCAGAGGATCAATCACCCAGCGGTACTTTTCGCCATTATCGTCAGCCGTACCTTCTTCAGCAATAAATCCTGAACCGGGCAGCAATTCGCGAAGGGCTGCAACGATGCGGGTTTCAGCAGTTTTATCCACGTAGGTCACCATGTCCGATTTTCCTTTATGGACAATATCTTCGGCGGTAAATTTCAGCCGTTCTTCAAAAATAAACCGGCCAACTTCGCGGGCCAGTGACTGAACTTGTGTACAAAGTATTTCGAGATTCATCGTAAATTGTTAAAATAAACTAAAGTAAATCGCTGGCGAGTTCGGCCAGGTAACTGCGCTCACCTTTGATCAGGTTGACGTGTGCAAAAATTTCATGATTTCTCATCTTTTCGGTCATGTAAGCCAACCCGTTTGATTTCATATCGAGATAAGGCGAATCGATTTGCTGGAGGTCACCGGTGAAAACGAGTTTTGTTCCCTCACCGGCCCTGGTAATAATGGTTTTTATTTCGTGCGGCGTGAGGTTTTGTGCTTCATCGATGATAAAATACGAATTGGATAAACTACGTCCGCGAATGTATGCCAGAGGTGTGATAATTAATTTGTCTTCTTTTAAAAGTTCTTCAATCTTCTGGTATTCCGTACTTCGTTGATTGTAGCTGTGCTTGATTACAGAAAGATTGTCAAAAAGCGGCTGCATGTAAGGACTGATTTTTTCCTGAGCATCGCCGGGTAGAAAACCCAAATCGCGGTTGCTCAGTGCTACAATTGGCCGGGCAAGCAAAATCTGTCCGAAGTTCTTGTGTTGTTCGAGAGCGGCAGCCAGAGCAAGCAAGGTTTTACCTGTTCCTGCTTTTCCGGTAAGTGCAACCAGTTTAATTTCAGGATTAAAAAGCGCATCGAGACTGAAAGTTTGTTCTGCATTCCGGGGTTTGATACCATAGGCAGTTTTTTTCTCAACCCTGACCATTTTCTTTAGTCCGCCATCGTAACGAGCTAAAACGCTGGCTTTATCTGTTTTTATTATAAAATACTCGTTGATGTCCGGAGTTTTTGCCAGACCCATCAATTCAACCGGAATCGTATTTTCACTGTATAACTTTTCAATCAGTGCATCGTCAAAATCTACCAGTTCAGTAACACTCTTGTTCAGTATTTGAATGTCTTTAACCTTGTCGTTGTAATAGTCTTCCGCCTGAATTTTCAACGATTTGGCTTTCATCCGCAGATTGATATCCTTGGTAACCAGAATGCAAGGGCGAGTCGGGAATTTCTGGGCCACGTGCATGGTTATTGCCAGGATACGGTGGTCAGGAATGTCTTCACGAAATGATTGTTTGAGCTCTTCCGAAAAAGGTTTGCCAGTTTCTACTATTAGTTTTCCTTTGTCGGCTCCCAATTTAATACCACCGTTAAAAAGCTGATCGCCAATAATTTCGTCCAACTCGCGTACAAACTCGCGGGCCTGAAAATTAATGGGATCGTTCCCGCGTTTGAATTTGTCGAGTTCTTCCAAAACTGTTATAGGAATCACAATGTCATTATCCTGAAATTGATAGATACAAGTGTGGTCGTGCAGGATCACATTTGTGTCGAGTACGAAAATCTTTGTTTGTTTTTTAGTCGCCATCCCGCTTTGCTTTAAGGTTTCGATAAAAATAGAAAAAAACAGAGGTATTGTATTTTTCATAGCCCTTTAATTGTCAACTTTGCTGAAGTAATTTGTTAATAAGATTTGAAGGGATGCAAAACTACCAGAAAGTACTTGATTATTTATACGATCAATTGCCAATGTTTCAACGCACTGGCCCCGCCGCGTACAAAGACAATCTTGACAATACCATCAGGCTGGATGAAATGTTTGAATATCCGCACCGGTCATTCAGGAGTATTCATGTGGCCGGAACAAACGGGAAAGGGTCAGTTTCGCACATGCTTGCTTCGGTTCTGCAGGAAGCAGGCTACAAAACCGGACTTTATACTTCGCCTCATTTGAAGGATTTCAGGGAGCGTATTCGTGTAAACGGTGAAATGATTTCTGAAGATGCGGTAATCCAGTTCACTGAATCGTTCCTGAAAAAAAATGAAACTGAAAAACTTGAACCTTCTTTTTTTGAGCTGACCGTGTCGATGGCATTTGATTATTTCCGCACTCAGCAGGTTGATATTGCCGTAATAGAAGTTGGGTTGGGAGGCAGACTCGATTCTACCAATATTATCACTCCCGAAGTTTCGGTCATTACGAACATCAGTTTCGATCATATGGCATTGCTGGGCAATACGCTACAAAAAATAGCAGCAGAGAAAGCGGGGATAATTAAAAAGAACATTCCGGTAGTAATTGGGGAATCATCTCCTGAAACGAATGCTGTCTTTGAAGAAATTGCTGGCAAAGCAGAATCAACACTGGCATTTGCAAGCCAATATTACGAATCAACTTATGGAATGCTGACCATCAATGGGAAACAAAGCCTGAACATCCGAACTAATAACAAAGTGGTTTATGCTGATTTGCAATTGGATTTGCTTGGCATTTATCAAAGGTTTAATGTTCCAACTGTTTTAAAAACAATTGACATACTAAACGAAAAAGGCTGGAATTTATCGGAAGAAATTATCAGGCGTGGATTGATGAATACTATCCGGAATACTGGTTTGATGGGTCGGTGGCAGATTATCGGACACAATCCGCTCACGATTTGCGATACTGGGCACAATCCTGCAGGTATAAAATTGGTGGTCGAGCAAATCAATCAAACAGCCTGGAAGAAGCTGCATATAGTTATTGGCATGGTCAACGACAAAGATCAGGATGAAGTTTTGTCCATTCTTCCGTCCAATGCATACTATTATTTCACAAAAGCGGCAATACCCCGTGCAACCGCTCCGGAAGAACTATCGGCCAAAGCTGCCAAATTTGGCTTGACTGGAAAATGTTATCCGTCTGTTCGTCAGGCACTCGCCGGAGCCTTAACAAATGCCGGTAAAAACGATTTGGTTTTTGTGGGAGGAAGCAATTTTGTAGTGGCTGAAGTTTTGTAGGATTTTTTAATTATTTTGTTTGCAAATTTCAAAAATGGGTCTATCTTTGCAACGCTTAAAAAAAACAAAGCGCGTTCACAAACACAAAAATCGGGCGATTAGCTCAGCTGGTTCAGAGCATCTGGTTTACACCCAGAGGGTCGGGGGTTCGAATCCCTCATCGCCCACGAAAGAGGATAACGAAAGTTGTCCTCTTTTTTTTATGCCAATTATTGCCTGCTGATTACGGATTCAAAGGGAAACTCTGCTACTGAGTTATGGCAGCTTTTTCTGTCTTTTATTCCACTTTCCCGGGAAAATGTATCGGCTTTTTCTTCACAGGGGAAATACAGAACCAGGGAGTTAATCTGTGGCAATTGAAAACTAATTACAAAGTCAGTCGGGATTGTGAGAATCAGCTTACCTCTTTAAATTCCTTCAAAACACTGGTTGCAAGCTCAAAATTTGATCGGTAGTTTTTTGTATTGAAAAAACCGGTGGCCATTTTTTGAAGGTCTCCATGTATATTTTCCATCGATCGGGTGATGGTTGAACGAAATAGTTGAGCACATTGAATACAGGAGGGCTGATTTAATTCTGCGGTATTATAAAATGCAAGTTTTAGTTCTGCAATTGAATGTTCGTAGTTTTTGTTCAACCATAACCTGCGCGATGTGAGCATCTTTTTGTTGATTTGCGCCCGCTGTTCCATGCAACTTGTTCCATCAAAATGACAACTTACCAACTCGATGTATTCGTGTTTGTCATCAAAATATTTACTCTCTTTTTCCGATATTGATAATAGCCTCTTTATCTTTCCTTTCATATCTTTTCAGCTATAATTTTATAAAATCTTCATAAATTAACGAATAAAATTTCAAAAAACATACAGCAAAAAAATATTCGATGTATTTCGTCATCAGATGTTTGCATAAGAATATGGCTTGTTCAATTTCGCCATCCTTAATTACTGATCTTATTTTAGAAATTGTGCGGGAATTTCTTTGATTTTTCCAATTTCTATTTTCCTGATAAAAAACTCGCCTCCTTCAGATTGTAACTGGATTTTTCCTTTGGTAAGCGGTAATTTCAACCCGTTTTCAACTTTGCAGCAATTGGTGTTGATCATTACTACCTGCCCGTTTACCACGTGAACGGCAGTTTGTCCGAAGCAATACAAATCAACAGTATTCCATTGCCCCAATTCTTTTTCAGCATTCTTGGCTTTTTTTACAGAGCGCCCGTTATCTGTTTCGCTAAATGAAGTTAACTGACCTTCAGGAGAATAATTGAAACTTTTTCCGTCGTCGCTTTTTACTACTTTGCTTTCGCAGTATGTATTTGCCATCAGATATGTATCGCCCAGATTTTCGTGCATTAACTGGTGTTCGATGTTGGCCATCCATGTTCCGAATGCAACACCAAACGGGCCATAGCTGTGATATAATAAACCGCTGTTGCGCTTACCATACACTTTTTCGCCCCATTTAAATTCCAGGCGAAGGTGGTAGTCTGCATATTCTTTTTTTGTAGCAAGCGACGCAAAAATATCGCCAGAAATATGGATAACATTTTGTCCATCCATTTTGATGATGCTATAAGTTGATTCGGGGGTAGCTTTTTTTGCCAGATCTTCGAAGCCGGTAACCGGACTGCCAAGGAAGATGTCCCAGTTTTTTAGATTTTTTCCGTTGAAAAGTGATTTTTGGGCAAATAAAGCAACCGAAAGAAAACAAAGGGTTAAAATAAGAAAAAGGTTTTTCATGATAGTTGGGTTTGGGGGTAAATTACAAAAAAAAACTGCCCTACAAAGATAGGGCAGTCTATCGAAATATTAATCTGATTTTAGTTCGAATGTGATGCAATTAACTGTTGGGCTCTTTCAAGAATAGCCGTATCATCAAGTAATACAACGCCTCCGTCCGGTCCTGGTTCAATATGTAATCCTACAGATTTACCTCTGTCATAGTTTGCGCCTCCGAAATAATTTCTAACCGTTTCAACCTCGATATTAAACTCTTGCGCAATTTGGTGGATTGAACCGGTTGGTAAGCTGTCTTTGATGTGACGCAACTCGTTAAACGTGATTTTTCTCTCCATGACAATTAGTTTTTATGGTTTTACACTACAAATTCGGTTTAAATACCGCTTAAAGTTAGAATTAATAAATAAATAACAATGAAGGTATGCTCATGTTTTTATGGCAGGTTTTGAATGTGAAAAACGTAGTAACTATTGAACAATTAAAATCGAAGCTCCTTGTACCTGTCTTATAAGCATTTTGAATAAAATTATATTACAAAACGGTTAAAGTGAAATAAAATATTTAACAATTTTTAATAATTAATTGAGTCCTTTTTTTATTGCATCATAAATGGCCTGATGCATTTCAGTGCGTATGTTCAGGTCGTAAATGGCTGTATTTCTTCTGCTGGGATAGACCCGGTTCGATAGAAAAATAAATAAAAGCTGGTTCTGCGGATCGGCCCAGGTAAAAATACCGGTAAAACCAGTATGTCCAAAACTTTCGGGACTAGCATCGGCTGCCGGAAATTTGTTCTTAATGCCCCGGATTCCCGGATTTGGTTTGTCGAATCCAAGCCCACGACGGTTACTGCTTGGAGAAAACTGTACTTTGGTAAATTCACTGATCGTTGCTGGTGAAATAAATTGTTTTCCACCGTAATAGCCCGACTGAAGATACATTTGCATAACTTTAGCAAGGTCGTTTGCTTTGCTGAAAAGGCCTGCATTTCCTGATACCCCGCCCATTAGAGCTGCCAATTCGTCGTGCACAAATCCCTGAGAAAGTTCTTTCCTGAAAGTCAGGTCGTTTTCAGTGGGTACAATTTGGTCAATCGGAAACCTTTCGTAAGGTTTGAATCCGGTTGAAGTAGCTCCCAAAGGTTTGTAAAATTCCTGGTATAAATATTCCTGAAAGGGTTTTCCGCTCAGCCTTTCTATCACAAAAGGGAAAAGGCTGAATCCCAAATCAGAGTACACGTATTCTTTCTGAGCAAGCAAAGGCGATTTGACAATATCCTTGATTATTTGATGTTTGAAATCATTATTTACGTACATGTCATGCGAAATGCGGATTTGAAATTGTTCTTCCGGATGATTCCTGAAAACTCCCTTTCGCAAAACTCCCCGCTTTCCAGGTTCCAGCCAGAAAGGAAGGCCGCCCTGCAAGCGTGCCTGATGGGTCAGGATATCCCTGACAGTCATTTCTGCTTTATTCGTGTTTTTAAATTCAGCAAAATAGTTTGAAAAAGGCGCATCGAGGTTGATTCTTTTTTCATCGAACAACTTCATTATTGCCGGAAGTGGAGCGGTAATTTTTGTAACTGAGGCAAGATCGTAAAGATGATTTTTTTGCACAGCCTGCTGATTTTCGTAGGTGAAATATCCATAGCAAGAGTGCAGTATTACTTTGCCTTCTTTGGCAATTAATACCTGACAGCCAGGGAAAGCTTTTCCATCTATGCCTTGTTTAGCGATTGAATCAATCTTCCTTTGGAGGTATCCCAAATTAATATTCACCTCTTCAGGAAGTGTATATTTTAACCGCTGAATCGATTTTGAAATCAGTCCGGAGTTGATCGGAAATAAATTATTTATCGTGACAGGCAATTTGCCATTGGCATTTGTAGCACCAAAAATAAGTTGTGCCGCCATTTCCTGTGCATCATTGCCATCCTGATAGGCAACAATTAAACTTCGGGTATTCAGAATCGCAGGGAAAAACTGCAATGAGTAAGGATTTCCAAAGAAACTGATAATTGTGTTCCTGTCTTTGAGTTTTTCAATCAAACTGATTTGCTGGTCAGAAATGCCGAATCGCCTGTGGGGATATAAGCCCATTCCATGTATCCCGATAATTATCAGGTTATAAGGAATTAGCTGAGTAAGTAAACTGTTTATTTCTTGTTCTGTAGGAATTTTGCCAATGTTGAAATGATCAATTTGGGTATAATTTTCGAGCATGTACTGAAATGGTGCAAGCTGATCGGAACCGATTGACAGACTGGCAATTTTGAGCGTGTCAAGCTGCTGTAACGGGATTGTATTTTGACGGTTAAGTAATACCGTCATCGATTGTTCGTGAAGCAGCCGTTTGGTAAGCAGGTATTTGTTGCTGTTTAATTTGGTGTGCAGATTATTAGTTTCAACCAGTTTTTGCTTGTCAAGCCCAAGCCATTTTTTTACAGTTAAAATCTTTCGGCATTTTTCGTCGATTTCTTCAACCGATAATTCTCCGTTCGCAACCGCATGTTTTACTGCCGCAATTGCTTTGTCCAGTCGCGGCACAATTTCAATCATGTCATTTCCAGCTTTCAGTGCTTTCACCGAAGATTCAGCAGATGAATAAAGATTGCTGACACCTTTCATGTTCATGGCATCAGTTATTACCAAACCCATGAATCCCAAATCCTTTTTTAATTTGTTTTTGATAATTTTTGATGACAAAGTTGCCGGTATTTTAGCATTTGCATCAAGTGCCGGAACGTGTAAATGTCCGGTCATTACCGCACCTATGCCTTTATTTATCAGGTAGTAAAAAGGGAATAATTCAAGCGAATCGAGCTGTATTTTTGTTTGCTGAATCACAGGAAGATCATGATGCGAATCGATTTGGGTATCGCCATGACCAGGGAAATGTTTGGCTGTTGCCAATACCCCGGCGTCCTGCATTCCGCTTGAATACATCCATGACTTCCGTGCTACCTGTATTTTATCTTCACCAAACGAACGGTGATTGATGATTGGATTGTCCGGATTTACGTTGATATCGCAAACCGGTGCCATGTTCATGTGAATTCCCAACATGCGACATTGTTCGCCAATCTCAAATCCCATCCGATATATCAGCGAATCATCGGAGATGGCTCCCAACGCCATTTGTACCGGATAATTCAGCGTTGAATCCAACCTGAACCCCAGTCCTGTTTCGGCATCAATGGCAACAAGCAATGGTATATTTGAAGCTTGCTGAAGTTTATTGCTGATATTTGCCTGAGCAACCGGCCCTCCCTGCATAAAAATAATTCCGCCAACCTGATATTCGTTGATCAGTTTTATCAGCTCATCGGTTTTTTGATTTTTCAAATTCGAGTAAGCCTGAATCATGAACAATTGGCCAATCTTCTGGTCGAGGTTTAATTTGCTCATGATCGAATCGACCCATGGATCATTGGAATCTTTATGAAATGGCGGATTTTGTTGTGCGGAGCAATGCCCTGAAACTAAAATCAGGATACCCAATATTGTAATATATATCTTCATCGCGTATCTGTTCAATTGGTAAAGGTAAAAAACAAAGTGAATTTCAATAATTTTCGGACTCGATTAGAATAAAATACCAGTCATTTCTAAATTCAGATTTGTTGATTTATTAATATCATTTTATTTTATTGAAAAATCATATACAGTTCGCTTGAATAAAGCATTTTCAAGCACAAAAATCCATACTTCTGAACAATTTATAGTTTGAAATGCTTTAAAAAACAGAGTTTTTGGAACTTATTGTCCCGAATGTTAAAAATTGTAAAAATCATTTGTTACTTTTGATACCAAACTGTGTCGAATTTTCGTTATTTATAAAAATTTCTTGAAAAAACTTGGCTACATACTGTTACTTATACTCGCTTTCGGCTATTTTATTTCGTGCGAAGACGAGAAGTATCTTTCATCTTCGGATGTGAAGCTTCGTTTTTCTGTTGATACAGTGATGTTTGATACTGTATTTACTACCATAGGTTCAACTACCCAGCATTTAAAAATATACAATCCGTTTGATCAGAAAGTTTTAATCTCGTCGGTTAAGCTTGCCAAAGGAGAAATGTCAAATTTCAGGTTAAATATAAATGGTGTTTCTGCCAACGAAGTAAATGATCTTGAAATTGCCCCATTTGATAGTTTATACATTTTTGTTGAAGTGACGATTGATCCAAGTGGACAAAATCTTCCGCTGGTTGTAAAAGATTCCATTGTGTTTGTAACGAATTCAAATCAGCAGGATGTTGATCTGGTTGCCTGGGGACAGGATTTTGTGCTGATCAAACAGCAAAGATTAAAAAATACTACATGGACGAACGAGAAGCCCTATCTGGTTTATAATTACGCTTTTGTTGACAGTAATGCTACCCTTACCATTGAGCCGGGCACAAAAATTTATTTTCACAAAGACGCAGGTTTATATGTAAAAGGGAAGGTGTTAGCCAAAGGAACTATTGAAAATCCGATAGCTTTTCATGGCGACAGACTTGAAGATGTATATTCTGATGTGCCTGATCAGTGGAACGGAATATTGTTGTATTCTGGCAGTCTGAACAATGAATTCTCGAATGTGGAAATAAAAAATGCAAACATTGGCTTACAAGTTGGAAATATTGAAAATGAGGGTTTTGCTTCGGTGAAACTCACCAATGCAAAAATTCAAAACATGGCTTATGCCGGAATTTTTGCAATGAAATCGGAGATTACCGCAGATAACTGTTTAATTACCAATTGTGGGTTTTATGCAGTTGCTTTGCTTGTTGGCGGAAGTTATGAATTTACCCATTCAACCATTGCCAATTATTGGGGTGGTTATGGATTTAAAGCCCGTTCAACTCCCTCATTACAGATTCAAAACTATTTGATTATCAGTAAGGATAAGCCTGCTTATATTGGTGATCTGTCAAAGGCAAATTTCGGGAACTGTATCATTGCCGGAAATGCGATGGATGGCAACGAGCTTCTGTTGGGCCAAAGAGCTGAAGCTTTGTTTAGTTACAAATTTGACAAATGCCTCCTTCAGGTGGCTGATACTTTTAATACATCAAATGCCGATCATTTTGTCAACATATTGAAAGGCATAGATCCAAAGTTTGTTGATCCTTATAAGAAATATATTTTTGAGCTTGATACCTTAAGTCCTGCCAAGGATGCCGGAAGATTGAGTATTGGCCGCCTGGTGCCAACCGATTTAAAAGGTCGCGACCGGTTACTTGATAAAGGTCCGGACCTTGGAGCATTGGAGCGTCAAGAGAAAAAAGCAAAATAATTCCATCGTAATTTCACTTTACTTATTAATAGTTGCTCATTCATATTTAGTTAATATGACTGAGTAAATTACTCGGTTATTTTCATATTCTGAAATAATAAGCCAATCAATATGAGACTTGCAGTTTTATGGCTTTTGATTCTTTCCGCTATTGCTTCTCCATGTTTTTCTCAGGAAAATAAAGGGGACGGCGAATTTACTTTCATGTTTTACAATACCGAAAATTTCTTCGATTGCGAAAATGATTCCCTGACGCAGGACGATGAATTTACACCCGATGGAGACCGAAGATGGAATTATGGTCGGTTGCATGACAAAGCCGACCGGCTGGCAAAAGTGATTTTAGCTGCCGGAAAATGGAACGCACCTGTTATTGTTGGTCTTTGCGAGGTTGAAAGTCAGTTGGCGCTTGAGGTTTTGGTTAAACAAACTCCTCTGAATAAATTCAATTATAAAATTATTCACAAAGATTCTCCTGATTTACGCGGAATTGATGTCGCATTTATTTACAGACCCGAATTGTTTAAACCTTTTGATTATAAAGCGATCCCATTAAATGATCCATCAAATCCTGATTTTAAAACCAGGGATATTCTTCAAGTTAGTGGGATCCTGAATAATAGCGATACTGTTCATGTTTTTGTAAATCACTGGCCATCGAGGTACGGTGGTTTAATGGAAACAGTGCGGTTACGAGGTTTGGCTGCTGAATTATTGAAAACGTCCATTCAGAAGTTGTTTGATGAATACCCGAAAGCAAAAATAATTTGTTTGGGTGATTTTAACGATACGCCCGAAGATGAAAGTTTAGCGGGAGTTTTAAAGGCTGCAAAAAGCGACAATCCTGATGTCAAAGGCGAATTGATTAATCTTTCTTTCGGATGGATGACAAAGCCGGTTCAAACCCTTAAAAACATGTATTCATGGCAGGTGTTCGATCAATTGATCGTTTCCGACTATTTTCTTGACGATAAGAATTTCATGAAATCAATGAAAGCTGAAATATTTGATGCTCCATTTCTTTTAGAGCCTGACAAAAAATACGGAGGTGCAAAGCCCAAACGAACCTATGTAGGATTCAAATATCAGGATGGTTTCTCCGATCATCTTCCGGTATTGTTAAAATTTCAGTTTTAAGTCATTGATTGTTCACCGGATTTAATCCCATTTCCTTTCCTTTTTCAAGCATGAACTGATATGCCGGATCGTGTTCATTCGGAATTATACCGTCGAGGATTGCATCTTTAATTGCTGTTTTTATCAGACCCACTTCGCGGCATGGTTCAAGTCCGAAAACCTCCATAATTGTTTCTCCTGAAACCGGTGGCTGAAAATTCCGGATATGATCGCGTTCTTCAAGGTCTTTCAGTTTTTGCCTGACAAGTTGGAAATTCCCGTAGTACTTTTTAACTTTCTCCGGATTTTTCGAGGTAATATCAGCTTCGCAAAGGGTCATCAAATCATCAACATCGTCGCCAGCTTCGAACAACAACCGACGGATAGCCGAGTCAGTTACAACTTCTTCAGAAAGTACAATCGGGCGCATGTGAAGTTCAACAATCTTCTGCACATATTTCATTTTCTCGTTCATGGGAAATTTCATCCTTTTAAACAGTGCAGGTACCATTTTGGCACCCACAAAATTGTGGGAATAGAAAGTCCAGCCAAGTTGTGGCGTGTACTTTTTGGTTGCCGGTTTGGCAATGTCGTGCAGAAGAGCTGACCAACGAAGCCAAAGGTTATTCGTATTTGGAGCAATTCTGTCAAGTACTTCCAGTGTGTGGTAAAAGTTGTCCTTGTGTCCTATTCCGTTCACTTCAGCGCGACCCTTCATTCGGTGCAATTCAGGAAAAATGATTTCAAGCAAACCGGTTTTGTCAAGCAGTTTGAATCCTACAGAAGGTTTGGCAGAAAGAATGATTTTATTAAGTTCTTCCCCGATTCTTTCTTTCGAAATAATGTGGATTCGGTTTTTATTGAGCGAAATGGCTTCCAGCGTTTTTTCTTCGATTGTGAATCCCAGTTGTGTTGCGAATCTGATGGCACGCATCATTCGCAAAGGATCGTCAGAAAAGGTAATCCCGGGTTCAAGCGGAGTACGGATAATTTTATCCTGGATATCCTGAATGCCACCGAAGGGATCAATCAGCTCGCCAAAACGATCTTTGTTCAAGCAAATTGCGAGCGCATTGATGGTGAAATCACGTCTGTTCTGGTCTTCTTCCAGTGTTCCATTTTCGACCATCGGCTTGCGGGAATCTTCATTGTACGATTCTTTTCTCGCGCCAACAAATTCAACTTCAAGCGACTGATATTTAAGCATTGCAGTTCCAAAAGTTTTAAAAACACTGACCTGAATATTTGGGCCTAATTTTTTTGCAACGATTTCAGCAAGTTCGATGCCGCTTCCAACAGTAACGACATCAATGTCAGGGGAGGGGCGGTTTAAAATCAAGTCCCTGACAAAACCGCCGATAACGTATGTTTCCTGTTTTAATTGGTCGGCCGCTTCGGAGATGACTTTAAATATGGTATGGTTCAAATGTTTCTTCATGTAATAAATTCAGAAAATATTGTATTTAGATAAGTATATATGACAATTTGTTTTTATAATTGTGACAAAATTACCATTTATTGCTTTTTAGCAGTCAATTAAGACTTTTTATTTTAATGGCATGTGAATTGATATTCACATATCAGAAAATATAGATATTTATATAATTTAAATTTAAAATCATGTTAGAACATTTAACCAAAGAGACTTTCAAAGAAAAAGTATTCAACTTTGAGCTCAATAAGGAATGGAAATTTGAAGGAACAACCCCTTGTATGATTGATTTTTATGCCGATTGGTGCGGTCCATGTAAAATGGTTGCCCCGGTGCTGGAAGAACTGCAAAAAGAATATGGCAGTAATCTTGTAATTTACAAGGTGAATACCGAAGACGAACGCGAATTGTCAGCTGTTTTTGGTGTCCAAAGTATTCCTTCGTTGTTGTTTGTTCCGCTTGAAGGTCAGCCACAAATGGCCATGGGAGCTCTTCCAAAATCAACTTTTGAACAGGCGATAGCCGAAGTTCTGAAAGTTCAAAAACCAGTCATAAATTAATTTAGTTACGACAATAATTCCAGAATTTTCTCAAGGTGTATTCCTCTGGAACCTTTAATAAGAATTAGTTTATTTTCAATAGGTTGTGTTTTTAGGTAGTTAGAAAGGAGTTCGGCGTTGTCGAACTCCTTTTTTTTGTTTCCGGTAATTGTCTTTTTAAATTGCGGCCCAACCAGATAGACATCGGAGAAATTCTGCGACTCAACAAAATCGACGATTTTCTGGTGCTCTTCGTCAGACGCTTCTCCCAGTTCAAGCATATCGCCAAGTATGACGCATTTTTGATCGTTTTGTATGTTTGTGAAATTGGCAAGGGCCATCATCATGCTGGTTGGATTTGCGTTGTACGCATCCATTATAATTGTATTCTTTTTTTTTCTGATCAGTTGCGAACGGTTATTCGACGGGGTATATTCTTCAAGTGCTTTCTGAATCAGCAAAGGATCAACCTCGAAATATTTACCGATGCAGGCAGCCGCAAGCAGATTCTCAAAATTGTAGTCGCCAATCAATTTTGATTTCAAATACAGCCAGCCTTTTGGAAAGAGTGCTTTAACCACAAGAGTGTATTCGGTTGTGGCCAGTTCACCTGTTAAAAAGCAGCCTTCTGTTTTTCCGAAAGTGATCTGCTCCAATACTTTCGCTTGCTGAATCAATAGTGGATTGTCGGCATTTATAAAACATTTACCACCTTTCTGTCTGAGGAAATCATACATTTCAGATTTTGTTCTGATGACGCCCTCAAAAGAGCCAAATCCTTCCAGATGTGCTTTCCCCATATTGGTTACCATGCCAAAATCAGGATTAGCTATTTCGCACAAAAGTTTAATCTCGCCAATGTGATTTGCGCCCATTTCAATAATTCCGATTTCTGTTTCCGGGGTCATTGATAAAATGGTTAACGGAACGCCGATATGGTTATTTAGGTTACCCTGTGTGTAAATAACTTTATATTTCTTTGATAGCACTGCCGCGATCAACTCTTTAGTGGTTGTTTTACCGTTTGTTCCGGTTATCGCCAGCACTGTTGTTTTAAGTTGATCGCGATGAAACCTGGCCAATTTTTGTAAGCTGGTTAAAACATCATCAACCAAAATTGTGCGGTCGTCAACCGCAAATTCAGGCTCGTCGATTACTGCAAAAGCTGCACCTTTAGACAATGCCTCGCCGGCATACCTGTTCCCATTGAAGTTTTCCCCTTTCAAAGCAAAGAAAATGCTGTTTCCCGGAATGTTTCTGGAATCGGTAGTTACTATCGGGTACTGCCTGAATAATTGATAAAGGTTGGCTGTTTCCATGATTTATTAAAAAAGAAAACCTCACTTTTTCAAAAATGAGGTTTTAATATTAAATTTTGTTTGAATTCTTTAAAATCCATCAGGACTTCCAACGCGGGTCATCGCGCAACGGAATCCAAGATCGTTGGCAGCTTCTATTTCAGGCATATACCTTCTTGTTCCCGGAATCAGCCAGTATGGACGATCTTTCCAGCTTCCTCCTTTATAAACGCGGGTATTGTCGGAGATCAATGAAGAGAACTGTCCTTCTTTATCCGATTGGATATACATCGAATTGGTTTGTGTTTTATCCTTTTGTGCATTCCAGTCTTCTCCTTCAATAATTTGAGAACGATAATCGCCATCCTTAAAGTTGCGGCTGTCAGCAATTGTATCTTTAACTAATTCGCCATATTGGTCGCGTACCAGTTTTCCCTCAGCGTCGGTGCGGTATTTGGTAAATGTATTTCCGCGGAATGGCTGAAATTCAGCAACATCGTCAGACGAAAGAGGGCGATAAACATCATATACCCATTCGTTTACGTTTCCAGCCATACAGTATAGTCCGTAATCGTTTGGTTGGTATGACAAAACCGGAGCTGTAATATCGGCATTATCGTTAAGCGAACCTGCCATACCCATCAAGTCACCTCGCCCACGGGTAAAGTTGGCCATCATTTGTCCTTTGGTCTTTTTGGAATTATCGCGAAGATAACTTCCGTTCCATGGATATAATTTGCGGTCGGTCAATAATTCATCTTCGGTATTTCCGACTAGGCCAAGCGCTGCATATTCCCATTCAGCTTCGGTTGGAAGGCGGTAGTTAGGGAGCAAAAGCCCATCTTCCCATCGTACCCTGCGGCCAGCTCCTGAAGCGTCTGTAAGTGGTTTCTTCCCTTCAGTTCCCTGATATAATCCGGCAAGGAATGATTCTGTGGTAAATACGTTTTGACCACTTTGAGCCTCGTCAGGAGTGATGACACCTTTATCTATCAGAACTTTTTCGTTAACGCGATCAGTTCTCCATTTTGAATAAGAATCAGCCTGTTTCCATGAAACTCCAACTACCGGATAGTTTCCGTAGGCCGGGTGACGAAGATAATTCGTAACATACGGTTCATTGTATGCCAATTCTTCGCGCCAAACCAATGTGTCAGGCAAAGCTGTTTGATATTTTTCCGGATTTGCAGGATAAACCCTTCTTAACCAGAAAAGATATTCGCGGTAATCAAGGTTCGAAACCTCTGATTCATCCATGTAAAAGGAGGCAACAGTAACTCGTCGTGGAAGATTATTCCAATCGAACATTACATCTTGTTCAACCCGACCCATTGAGAATGTTCCTCCCTGAATGAAAATTAATCCAGGTCCGGTTGCCTGTGCATAATTGTCATCAGATTGGAAACCACCAAGTTTTGGATCGCCGAATTGCCATCCTGTTGAATGTGAAACGTCTGATTTTCCGCCGCCCTTTCCAAATAATCCGCACCCTGCCATTAATGCAGCAAGACCAAATAACATTATGGATTTTAATTTCATGTGTTTTATATCTTTTCCGTTTTTTTTAAGACCCACAAATATAACTAAATTGTTGAATTGATATTGTTCGCGTATTCAAACTTTTTTTAGCACGAAATTGTTTGAACTTTGTATTTTTGCTTTTCGTTTGCGGCATCTGCGTGGGAAATGTTTGTGTTAGAAACATAAGCTGACAATATAAAGCCAGTTTGATCGTTAAGTGAATAATTTATTTAAAACACGAAAATGCGAAGTTTATTGCTTTTTTTGGTGCTATTCTTTAATGCCACTCTGCTCTGGTCGGTAGATTATAACCGAACAATAGTATGGTTTCCAATCCATCCGGTTACTCCGTCAGAATTAATTCAATCCGCAGATTTTTTTGAAGGAGCGGCTTTATCCGGAAGAAGCAAATATCCATGGTGGGTTGAAAATTTCCAATTGCAATCTGCTGGCGCCGAAATTGTTATTGCAAATACTGTATTCGAACCTTTCAATGATCTTTCCATCCTATTCCCTGATTCTATTGGGGCAGACCTTCAATATTCGGCTGAAACAGGTGCTTCAGCTGGACAATATTACCTGCGTGTATCGGTATTTCCTTTTGTCAGAATAAACGGTCAAATTCAGAAATTAACTGAATTCACATTGTCGGTCAACGAAACTTCCAATTTACTTAAATCGGCAACGGCCAATTATCAATGGAAGACAAACTCTTTGCTTGCTTCAGGAAAATGGGCGAAAATTAAAACCAAAAATAAGGGTATTTATAAAATCACTTTCGACCAGTTAAAACTTTGGGGTTTTGCCAATCCTGAAAAAGTAGTTCTCTATGGGAACGGAGGGCTTATGTTACCTGTCTTAAACAGGGATTTAAAGGCTGATGATTTGTTGGTTTACCCGGTTTGGAAGGGAAAAGACAACGCCAACAAAGATTGTATCTTCTTCTATTCTTCAGGAAGTGTTCAATTGCACAGAAATCTTGAAACCGGCATTTTCACCCATCTTCAAAACTATTATTCGGCTGAAACCTATTTTTATTTGTCGGAACAAGGAACTCCGTTACTTATAGATAAAGCTGCCGAGCTGACAGAGACTGCCGGCAGGCAAGTGTCAGTGTTCCCAAATTATACTTTTTATGAAAAGGAATTGCTTAATTTAATTGCATCGGGCAGCCAATGGTTTGGCGAACGGTTTAATCAGGGTGCATCACAAACCATTAACTTATCACTTAATAATCCTGATTTGAGCAAACCTGTTATGATTACGGTTGCTACCGCCGGGAAATCTTCCCTTACAAGCAGCATGAATGTGTATTTAAATGATAAACCCATTGGTAGCATTGCATTTCAGGCACTTGCCACCAATGATGCAACTGAGGTTCATGCAGACGAAAGGGTAATAAATTATAACGAAACCCTTCCTTCAAAAAACACATCGTTCAAATTAACTTACAATGCCGGAAACAGTTCATCTGAAGCCTGGCTTGATTATATTTCGGTAAATTACCAAAGTACCTTGAACATGACGGGTGACATCACTCATTTCAGGGGCAGGGGAGTTGATGAAGCTATCCAGATCTCTGAGTTTATACTTTCAGGCGCTACTTCAGGATTAAAAATATTTAATGTAACCAACCTTCATCAGACTGTCGAAATGCCTGCAAGTTTTGCCAACGGGCAACTGAAATTTAAGTCGAATTCATCGCTCATGAACGAATACGTGGCTTTTAATCCTTCAGGAACAACCATTCCGGTACCTGAATTGGTGGGCGAAGTTGCAAATCAGAATCTTCATGCCGGTGATTTGTCTGAGATGATCATTGTTGCGCATCCCAGCTTTACGAATGTTGCAAACGAATTGGCTGAATTCCACCGGACCACCGATCAGATGACCATTCAGGTGGTTACCCCGGAAGTGATTTACAATGAGTTTTCGGGTGGACTGCCAGATCCTTCGGGATTTCGTAATTATTTCAGGATGTGTTACGATCGTGGAAAACAATCGGGAAAGAATACCCTGAAATATGTTTTACTTTTGGGCGATGGCACGTTTGACAACAAAAATGTTCAGGGTAAGAACCTGAATTTTATTCCAACTTTTCAGTCAGACAATTCGTTATCGCCTGTCGAGTCGTTTGTAACCGATGATTTTTTTGTCATGCTCGATGAAAATGAAGGCGGCTATTCTGGGATTATTGACCTTGGAATTGGACGAATACCTTCGCGTACCACTGATGAGGCGGAGATTGTATTGGATAAAATAAAAAACTACCGGCTGCAGGAAACGATGGGAAACTGGCGAAATGTGGTTTCTTTTATTGGCGACGACGAAGATAACAGTACGCACATGTGGCAGTCGGAACAACTTGCCAATTTGGTAAATGCCAACTACCCTTCTTTTTATACCGATAAAATATACTTTGATGCTTACCGGCAAATATCAACTTCAGGAGGAGAAAAGTATCCTGATGTAACGGCTGCCATCAATAGCAGGGTTAAGCAAGGCACTTTGGTCATGAATTATACCGGACATGCCAATGCAAAAAACCTGGCTGATGAAAATGTCCTGGATGTTGGAGCCATTAACTCATGGAGCAATTCCAAGCGATTGCCAATTTTCGTGACGGCTACCTGCGAATTCAGCCGTTTTGATGAAAATGAAACCTCTGCAGGCGAACACATCCTTTTTAATCCGATTGGTGGGGGGATTGGCCTTTTTTCCACCACACGGCTGGTTTATTCAGGTGCCAATTTTGTGCTGAACCGCCAGTTTTTCAGAAATATTTTCGAAAAAGACAGTCAGGGCAATCACCTTCGATTGGGCGATGTGATGCGGCTGGCAAAGGCAACAGCCAATACAGGCGTCAATCAGCTTAATTTCACTTTGCTTGGTGATCCGGCACTCCGCCTGGCATATCCCGATTTTCAGGTAAAAACAAGCAGCATTAATGGCGATAATGCTGAAGCAAAAATTGATACAATCGGCTCACTTTCGGTGGTAACGATCAAAGGTTTTATTGCTGATAACAATGGTGCAAAAATGACCTCGTTTAATGGCGAAATTATTCCAACAGTTTATGACAAAGCCTTGCAGGTAAAAACATTGGGAAATTCAGGAGAAGATCCGATGAATTATACCGTACAGAATAATATTATTTATAAAGGGCTGGCAAGCGTTGTAAATGGTGAATTCGAGTTTTCTTTTTTTGTCCCGAAGGATATTTCATTCAAACTGGGCAAAGGGAAAATTCTTTACTATGCCTACAATGAAACAGTCGATGCTCATGGATATTTCGACGGTTTTTATGTTGGAGGTTCATCAAACACTTCAATTTCTGATGCAAAGGGGCCGGATGTTGAATTGTTTCTGAATGCTGAATCGTTTGAAGACGGAGGACAGGTGAGTGCCAGTTCGGTTTTAATTGCCAATATTACCGACGAAAACGGTATCAACACGGCAGGAACCGGAATCGGACATGATATTACAGCCGTTCTAGATGGCGATTATTCGAATGTGATGGTGCTAAATGATTTTTTTCAGTACGATAAGAATA
>DAITNH010000036.1:13016-26278 GCA_036834745.1 Prolixibacteraceae bacterium | reverse complement strand
CGAAAACGAATTCAGGGGAAAAACAAGTTTGCAGCTTTATATCCGGGATATTCAGACTAAAGAGTATTAGTATTTGCCAGTAGTTGTTTCAGGTTTCTTTCCAACTCAGATCTTGAAATATCTTTTCCGATAAAAACGAGTTTGCTGAAACGTGCTTCGTCTTTCCATTCTTTGCCCACTTCAAACATGTATGAACCGCGAACTGCATGGAAAATAAACTGATCGGCAGTGTTTTCAAAACTAACAATCCCTTTTACCCTGAAAATAGTTTCCTTGTTGAAATACAGGTAATTCTGCATCCACAAACCGAACTTATTTACATCGAAATTTCCTGTAAAGGAGAAGCCTTCCGAAGTAATATCGTGACGGTTTATTTTGACCACCGGATTCATGATCATTTTGGTTTTCTTCAGTTCAAATGCTTTTGAAACGTCCAACGCACAAAAAGTGAGGGTCGATTTCTCAATGGCTTCGCGTGAATAGGAATTGGTATCCAGTACATTAATTTCGTCGATATTGGCAAATGAGGTGGCGAAAATCTTTGCCATCGGGCTGATTTCAGCGATCGTCAGCACAAGGCTTTTTGCATAATCGGGATGAACGCTGTCGGTTTTGTTCAGCAAAATCAAATCAGCCAATGCAAGCTGTTTTCGCACTTCCAGTTGGTCGTCCATCAAATCTTCCATGTTAACTGCATCGGCAACACATACCACACTGTCGATACGAAACCGGGTTTGGATACTTTCTCCTGAAACGAACGCATCGATGATCGACGATGGGTCGGCAATGCCGGTAGTTTCAACCAATAAGTGATTGAATTTTGAAGAACTTCCGAGCAGATTTTCGAGCGTAAACAGAAAATCCTCGCCCAATGAACAGCAGATGCAGCCATTGCTCAACTCAAAAATATCGTCGGGAGCGGCGGCAATCAAAGCCCCGTCGATACCCGTTTCGCCAAATTCGTTTTCAATAATGGCAAACTTTTTCTCCGGATGCTTGCTGATCAGCCGGTTAAGCAAACTTGTTTTTCCCGCCCCTAAAAATCCGGTGATGATTGTGACCGGTATCCGTTCTTCCCTCATGATTTTGTCTCTTGTGAAATAGTGATGCAAATAAAACAAGAATTCAGGTTAATCGGTAATTTGATTTTATGGAAATCACGTTTGCTTTTGGAATCTAATTTAAACGAATGAATAGCTTTAGTGTAATCGAAAAATAATCTAACTTTGAAATATTTAAATATTAATTCAATGAAAACTGCAGAATTAAAAAATAGCATTTGTCAAAAGATTGATCAGTTGGATGAAAAAGAATTGAATGAAATCAATGGCATTATATTGAATTATCTCAATCAGAAAGACAATGATGAGGAATGGAATAAATTAACCGAAGCTCAAAAAACTGGTTTATACAAAGCCATTGAGAGCGTTCAAAAAGGAGAAGGAATTTTGCACGAAGATATAATGAATAAGTACAGAAGTAAATATTCAGGAAAATGACGGGAAGAAAAATAATCTGGACTCCTGAAGCAGATACGGATATTGCCCAAATCCTGTTCTATCTGGATAAAAATTGGGATAATACAGTTGCCTTGCGATTTCTGGATAAATTGGATAGCCTGTTATTTCAGATCGAAACAAATCCATTTCAGTTTCCTTTATTTTTCGAATCTCAAAATATTCGAAAGTGCGTAATTTCGATGCAAAATAGTCTTTTCTATCAATTCGACGATTGCAATATTTTTATTCTAAGGATATACGATACAAGACAAAATCCACAAACATTAAAGCTCTTTTAGAAAAGCATGATAACTGTTTTACTTGTAATGATTGCAGGAATAATCGCCGGAGTTTTTATCCATCAAAAACCGAAACTGATAAAACTGAATGACCGGCTTATTTCGCTGGCCATTTACCTTTTGTTGTTTTTACTGGGCATTTCAGTCGGGCTGAACAAAACCATCATCCAAAATATCGGAACTTTGGGTTTTCTGGCGCTGATTATTACACTGGGCGCAATCTCCGGGAGCGTTTTGATGTCGTGGTTGATCTGGCGTGTATTCTTCCGCACCGAACAAAATAATGGGTCTGAAGATGAAGAATAGCCTGATCATCCTTGCTTTTTTCGCTGTTGGCATGGCGTTGGGCATCATCGAAAAATTACCTGACCTGATGATGAAAACCGATTTCAGCATGTTCGCACTTTACGGCCTTATGTTTTTAGTCGGAATTGGAATCGGGGCCGATCGTAAATCGTGGTTGGTAATGCGTAAAATAAAACTCAAAATTTTTTTGGTTCCACTTGGAGTGATTTTGGGTACATTGGCCGGAACTGCCGTCATCTCATTTTTGATTCCGGAGTTGAATTTGAAAGAAATACTTGCTGTGGGTGCCGGGTTTGGTTATTACAGTTTGTCAAGCCTGTTAATTACCGAAATAAGTGGCGTGGAATTGGGCGTTATTGCATTGTTATCGAATATAATGCGCGAAGTTTTCACGCTGCTGGCAACTCCGCTGCTGGTCCGATATTTCGGAAAACTTGCGGGAATCGGTTCGGCAGGAGCAACTTCAATGGACACGACACTTCCGGTAATTACCCGTTTTTCAGGAAAAGAATGGAGTATTATTTCTGTTTTCAGTGGAATTGTGCTCACCTTGCTGGTGCCAGTTTTGGTCACCTTTATCATGAAGTTTTTTTAGTGAAGCAATTGACCGAGTTCGTCAATCACAAGAACTCCCGTCGATTCGAGGATTTGTTTGGATTGATGGCCATTGGCAACCAGAACACATTGGCAGCCGAGTTCGCGGGCAACTTCAAAATCGTGAACCGTATCACCAATCAATATCAATTCGCTGGCGTTCAGGTTCAATTCGGATATCAACTGTTGCCCATTTTCAAGTTTTGATGCGGCATAATGGTTGTCCAAACCCGAAACATGCTCGAAAAAATGACTGACTTTTTGTTGTTTAAGGCATTGATCAAGCGCATCTTGTTTCATGGCCGACAGAATGAATTGCCGGATGCCAACCGATTGAAAATAATTTAGTACTGATATTGAGTTTTCATGAAGATTGCAACTTTCTACCTTGCTATTATAGTGATCAATGAATTCACGGGCAGGTATTTCGAAAGGTTCTGCGTTAAAATCGAACCCAATTTTTTGATAGTAATCTTTTACCGGAAACGAAAATACATCTTTGTATTCATCAACCGACAGACTGGGAAGATTTCTTTTCTGTAGCATGTCATTGATTGTATGAACGCATAATTCAATGTCATTCAGTAAAGTCCCGTTCCAATCCCAAATAATTCCAGCAATAAATTCAACCATTGTTCACTCCATCCAATGATTTCCGCTGGTTTAGCAGTGGGTTTACATACATTTGAAGGAACATGGAACGGATTGTTTCTTTATCTCCGGTAGTTGATGTTAAGGCATCTTCAAGCAAAATGCAGAATTTATTGTATTGATCTTCAGTATAATGGTTGGAATTGGTGTTGGAATTGTTTAGCAGGTCTTCAGCAATGAAATTGTTTGGCCAAAGTTTGAAGTTACGGTAAATCCGCTGATCAATGTAGTTGGCAAGTTTTTCAATTTGTTCGCCGATTGTGCCTTCTTTGGCAAATATGTCAATCTGGTCGGTAATTGGTTTGCCAAATGCAAAATGAACCCTACCTTTTGGATTGACAAGTCCGTGACCCATGCTTCTTAGATCATCCTCCTGCGTTTTTTCGAATCCTTCCGTATTCTTTTTGTACAACTCATCAACCTTCGAAATACCACACGGTTCTATTTCATACGAAATTGAAATCGGAACAATCTGCAATTCCTTAAATCCTTCACTAAACTCTTTTATATTGCTTAGATTAAGCATTTTAAGCAGTGCTATTTGAGTTTTATCGTATCCGTCTTTGGTTCTTCCTTCACGTTGTGCTATCCAAACAGAGTTGTTCTTTTTGGTAATATTTCTTCTGATGTATTCCGAAAGTTTTTTTGAAGCCATCAGCATTTCACGGGCCGGAAGATTGCGGCGAACAACAAATGCACGGTTAAGTTTCACCGCATATTCAATCCAATTCTCGATCAGTAAATTATTTCCGATGGCAATTTCGGTCGTATTCATGCCTTCCAGCACAATCAGGTAATTCAGGATCGCCGAATCGAGAATGATGTCACGGTGGTTTGAAATGAACAAATAACTTTTGCTTTTGTCAAGATTTTCCAGTCCGCTTGAGGTCACACCGTCAGTTGAACGTTTCAGGATGAGTTCGTTAATCAACTGATAAACGAATTTGTGTTGAAGGTCTTTTATTGTATGGATATGCGAGAGCGCCAATTGGGCATTCTCTATTTTGTCTTTTTCCTTAAAAATAAACTCTAAAATATGTTGGAAACGTGGTTCGTTAAGAAGTAGTTGAATATATTTATCGACCTCAGAATCGTTGAAAGGACGTATGTCGTCGAAGTTTATTTTTGGAATCATGTACAATTTTTTTGAAGCGCAAATATAGTAATTGAGAATGAACATGAGTTACAAAAACACAATATTTTGTTTTTTTTGCATTTGCATAACAAGTTGATTTTGCCTGATTTACAACATTACATTAATCAGAACTGATACCTAAACTGAATTTTCAATTCAGATTTCGTTGCCAGATCATCAGGTTCTTCTGTTCCGGTTTGAGAAAACCTGCGCGTGGCGGCAAACTTAAGCCAGAATGTCAACTTATCATTCAATGTTTGCCTGAAATTCAAATAGGTACGAATTCCTTTCCCGTAAAGTGCAGGGACTGAAAACGAATATAATAAATCGTTTTCATAGGCGTAAAGTCTTGAATTGTACCCATCTGTTGAGAAATATGCCAATCGTCCGTTCATCGAAAACCGTTTGCCTACAGGTTTGTAAATCAAATCCTGATAAATCAGATATCCCTTTTCATCTTCCAGTTTTGAATGAAAGGACATTTCTATCCTGTTTTTTATACTGAAATTTTCATTTATATTGTGTGTAAAATTCAACCTCAACCGATTAATTCGCTGAGGTTGATTGTACCTTAAATTGCCGGCAGTAACTTTCTGTTCTTTGTCTTCCTGAAAGAAACGCATATAAATATCAGTTCTTCTGGAAGGTGCATACGAAATCTGAGCAAACAATTCCGTTCCTTCTGCCGGAGCGGCCGTGGTATATTTGATCCATCGGTGTTCGAAAAAATCGGCATAAGTTCGAATTGTCCATTTGGGAGCAGGAAAGAATTTAAATCCGAAATAGAGTGCATGTTCGTCGTTTGTTCGCGACGATTCGGTAAATGCATTTGAGAAAAAGCTGAAATAAGTTTTGTTGATATTCCGGTAAACAGCTGTGAACTCAGCGTTCGATGCCGGTTTTAGCATTATTCCGGTCAACAGGGCTTTCCCTTTGTTTGCACTAAAAGCTGCTTCGCCGAAAATAAAAACATTCCGCACCGAACCTTTCCAATCGATACCTGCAACAAAGTTTTCTTTTCCTTCCCATAAAAATTGATTTTCAGGCTCGTCGCTTCTGTTCATTTCAGCATTAAAACGGGTAAAAACGGCAGTGGCGCCAATCGACCAGCGTTGATACGAAAAACTTGCATAACCACCGCCGACCATTTGGTTAAGTGCATCTTTACTGGCACTTTCCGATTTTGTGCGGTGATAACCACTGGTTTGTAATGCGCCGAAAAACGGGCTCCCTTCAATTGTGTCAACATTAGCGTCCAACGATCTGAATGAAATAAATGGCATGAAACTGAAATTTCTGAACTTCATCTGGCTGGCAATTCCCCGGAAAAACTGATTTTCATCTGTTGACGAACTTGACCGGATTCCTTGTCCGGAGCGGAATGTTTGGGTCGTTTCTGACGATTTGCCCATCGAAAATCCCTGCCATACAACCAATCCCTGTCCAAATCTTACGTGGTAATCGCCCACGAATACTCTTTGTCCGGTCGATCCAACTTTGAAATTACCATAAGCTCCGGTGTAATCAAATCCGTATTTGTTCGATCCTGCAAAAAATGCTTCACCCGGATCTTTTTCAGCAACAAAACCATATTCAAGAACTGTGGATGTGTGTTTAAATCGCAAATAGTACCGTTCCATCGCTCCCTCATAATTTGGATTTTTTACTCCGCCTTCAGCATCTGAAAAAGCCCTTGTAGATCGCACAAATACATCGTTGTCCGATTTCCTGCTTTTGTGTTCGTCCCCTGTGATTTCAAAGCTGATAAAAGGTTCCAGTTTGCTTAACAATTCAGGATTGAATCCTTTGATGACTGCCATTTCATACAAACTGTAAATTTGCCCCGTTTTTGTCCTGAATTCAATTAAATCATTAATCTGAATGTCGGATAAAAAATGTAACCGTTGCAAGGCTTCTTTTGTGGCCGAATTTACCGGCAAAGGATGTTGACCGAAGAAGGCCAGATCGTCCATTATTTCCTGGAAATCAGTATTCTCATCCGGTTCCGAACCCAGTGATTCCATCAAATCTTCGAGCGTTTGCTGAACCAAAGGATTCTGCGCCCGTGCAGTAACAACAAAAAGTATCAATATAATCTGACCGGCAATTTTTATCATCAGAATTGGTATTGAAATGAAACGGAAGGGGAGTTGCCGAGGTATTGATTGTATGCCACAGCCAAATCAAGTTTTAGCTTTTTCACCACAAATCCCATTCCGGCGGCCAATTGATATGGTTTGCCCGAGATGCCGGTGCGGATAAATACCTTGTTCAGAATGTCATATTCCAGTCCTGTTTTGAAATTTAAAGGATACTGTAAATCTTTTTCAACTTCAGTAATAATACCGAAAGACTCCGAAAGCTGATAATGAGCGCCAATATTGAACCGGGAAGGGTAGGAGTATTCCCCCGAAAATGTTTTTATACTTGTTTTATATGGGTTCAACGAATGTATTCCCAATAAAAGCTGATCGGAAAGTTGATATTGAAATCCCAGTTCCACTCCGTATGAACCAATTGATCGGTTGTCTTCGGCCATAAAAATACGATAGTAGTTGAACTGAAGTCCAAAATGAAGTTGTGGATTTAAACTTCTGGCAAAGGAGACTCCGAATTTTTCTTGCCTGAAAGTGGTTTTTCCGAACTGATAAACCGAGAATGCAAATACAGAAGATTGTATGGGCAGTATAAAAAGGCCGGAACTGGTGGAAAGCTCTTTAACCAGAAACCTGTTTTGAAAAGTTCCTCCGAATGTTGGACGGTCGATTTGTGCAAGCCCGGCCTGGTTGCTAAAAACCGACCAGCCATCGGCCAGACAGACTGATGCACCAGCCAAAGCCTGCGAGCGCGATCCCGGCAGAAATACATCTTGTGCTTTCGCGGCAGGTGCCGTGAAATTCAGGATTACAGATATTGAAAAAGCTATTAACAATTTCATAACATGGATGCAAAAAAAGGTTCCTGATTAAATTTCAGGAACCATGAACTTGCATCCAAGTTACAACTATTTTGTTAATAAGTTTAGTCTAATTTGTCTTAAACTTAAATTTTATTTCAGAAAGATCTTTATTGGCTTTTTCAATTTTTTCTTTCAGGTTTTCTTTGAACGCTATTAGCTTGATTGCAAGTTGCTGATCACCAATTGCCATCATTTGAACCGCCAGAATACCGGCATTTTGAGCGCCGTTAACGGCCACGGTTGCGACCGGAATTCCCGGAGGCATTTGTACAATTGCAAGCAATGAATCAAAACCGTTTAATGAAGCATTGATCGGAACTCCGATAACCGGTAAGGTGGTCATGGCTGCAATTACGCCCGGCAAATGGGCAGCCATTCCGGCAGCTGCGATAATCACCTCAATGCCCCGCGCTTTTGCTTCTTTGGCAAATATTTCAACTGCTTCTGGCGTGCGGTGTGCTGATAAAGCATTGATTTCAAAGGGTATTTCAAAATCATTCAATACTTTTGCAGCAGCTTCCATTACTCCCAAATCGGAGGTGCTTCCCATTATAATGCTTACTCTTGGTTCCATCTTTTCAGAATTTAATTTTTTCAATATAAATTAGTTTTGTTACTTTGTCGCTTCATTTTCAATGGCAAAAATAAGCCAAAAAAACTGAAGATTTAGATTCCACAGCAACTGAATATTTCCCAATTTGAAGAACGATGAGAAATGTAACTATTCTTGATAAGGAGTTCGAACTGTTTATTCCTTACGAAAAAATCAGGTCGATTGTAGAAGAAATGGCAGAGAAGATGAACCTGGATTTTAAAGATAAAAATCCATTGTTTATCTGTATCCTTAATGGGTCGTTCATGTTTGCAGCCGAAATATTCAAACGCATCTCATTGCTCGATGCTGAAATTTCGTTTATAAAACTGGCATCTTATGCAGGTACAAGCACTACCGGAAAAGTAAAAGAACTGATCGGATTGAACGAAGATCTTACCGGCCGCACTGTAGTCGTTCTTGAAGACATTGTTGATTCCGGGATTACAATTGAAAAAACCATCGAGCAAATCAAAAGCAAAAATCCATTGGAAATTAAAATTGCAACACTGTTATTAAAACCTGATTCACTGAAGGTAAAAGTACCATTGGATTATATAGGAATTGAAATCCCAAATGACTTTATTGTTGGCTATGGACTTGATTATAATGGCAGAGGACGTAATTTGATTGATATTTATAAAGTAACCGAAAAATAACCCAATTGACCTAAAGATGTTAAATCTTGTATTATTTGGCGCACCTGGCGCCGGGAAAGGCACACAAGCCGATTTTCTTATTGAAAAATTCAAACTGATTCACCTTTCAACAGGTGATTTGTTGCGCAATGAGATTGCTGCAAAAACCGAGCTTGGAATAGAAGCCAAAAGACTAATGGACAAAGGTTTTCTTGCTTCAGATTCGATTGTAATTAGCATGATCAAATCAAAGCTGCAGGAAAACAGCGATGCCAACGGATTTATCTTTGATGGCTTCCCACGTACAGTAGAACAGGCCACTGCGCTCGATGATCTTTTAGAAGAAATGGGCACTTCAATTTCCGGTATGCTTTGCCTATGTGTACAAAGACAAGAATTGGTTGATCGGATAATTAGTCGTGGGAAAACTTCCGGACGTCCTGATGATCAGGACGTATCGATAATTGAAAACAGAATTAGGATATACAATGAAAAGACTGATCCGTTGAGAGATTATTATTCGGCTCAAAATAAATATTTTAAAATTGATGGCATGGGTTCGGTCGAAGAAATCGCTCACCGGCTGATTGATACTGTGAGTTCACTTTAAGTTTCTGATAATAAACACATAAAGACGATTGGTTTGTTGGCCATTCGTCTTTTTTTTTGCATATTGCGCCCCCTAATAAAATCATCGATGGCAGATACAAATTTTGTAGATTACGTTAAAATATTTTGCAAATCAGGAAATGGCGGTCCCGGATCAACGCATCTTAGAAGAGAAAAGTCAGAACCCAAAGGCGGTCCTGACGGAGGCGATGGCGGTCGCGGAGGACATATTATTCTTCGGGGCAATGCGCAAATGTGGACACTGCTTCACCTGAAATACCGCAAACATGTATTTGCGGGTCATGGAGGATCAGGAGGAAAACAATGCAGCAGCGGAGCCGATGGTGAAGATGTTATTCTGGATGTTCCTTTGGGAACATTGGCCAAAGATGCCGAGACAGGTGAATTTCTATTCGAGATAACTCAGGATGGAGAATCGCATATTCTTGTTCAGGGTGGACGGGGCGGATTGGGAAACACTCATTTTAAATCACCAACTCAACAAACACCGCGTTTCGCTCAGCCGGGCGAAGAACTGATCGAAGGTTATTATACTCTGGAACTTAAAATTCTTGCCGATGTAGGTTTGGTGGGATTTCCAAGTGCAGGTAAATCAACGCTGCTTTCGGTTGTTTCAGCAGCAAAACCAAAAATTGCCGATTATCCTTTTACAACACTGGTTCCAAATCTGGGAATTGTAAGTTACCGCGATAATCAATCGTTCGTAATGGCCGATATTCCCGGGATTATTGAAGGAGCTCATGAGGGCAAAGGACTTGGACTTCGCTTTTTGCGCCATATTGAGCGTAATTCGATGCTTTTGTTTATGGTTCCGGCTGATGCAAAAGATTACCGGAAGGAATTTTTCATCCTGATGAACGAGCTTGAAAAGTACAATCCTGAATTGCTCGACAAAGAGCGTTTTATGGTAATCAGCAAAAGCGATTTTCTGGATGAGGAATTGAAAACTGAAATTTCAGAGGTTTTGAAGGATATTCCGCACTTGTTTATTTCATCCATAACCGGAGAAGGAATCCTGGGACTGAAAGATAAAATCTGGCAAATACTGAATAAATAGAAAGTTGGGAATGCCTAAAGTCGGGAGTGCCTAAAGTACTTATTAATGCTCCTGACTTCGGGTACTTTAATATACTTCAGGCACTTTTATTATGGGTATTTTAGACGCAATCCGGGAAATAGACCAATCACTTTTACTTTTTCTGAACAGCTTTCACAACAGCTTTTGGGACAAAGTAAATGTTTTGTGGACCAGCAAGGAAATCTGGTATCCATTTTACGCATTGTTGCTGTATTTTATCATTAAAAAATACCGTCGCAATTCAATTTACATTATTATCATTCTTGCGCTGGCAATTGCAGTCAGCGACCAGTTTTCAGGATTGATTAAGGATTTGACACAGCGATTACGCCCGAGCCACGACCCTGCTTTGAGTGGCTTGATTCACAATGTTATAAACAAAGGCGGACTTTACGGTTTCTTCTCGGCACACGCAGCAAACAGCTTTACTGTTGCAGCCTTTACAATTTTTTTGTTCCGAAACAGGTGGTATTCCATTTTGATTTTTACTTGGGCAATTGTTGTTTCCTACACCCGTATTTATCTGGGACTGCACTTCCCTTTGGATATTCTTACTGGTTGTATTTGGGGGATCCTGACCGGTTTTGCTGCATACAAAGCAATTCTGTGGATTCAAAGAAAGTATTTCAGGTCGATGCAACCCGACATTTCCAGTACTTACCTTACAGCTGAGGAGTCTGTCACGTTTCTGTTTTTCTTATTTGTTTATGTCGGAACCATACTCATTACAATCAATCGTTTGGCTCATTATCAGTTTTTTAATTAATGAAACAGAAAATCACCAGCCAATACGAGACTTTGGCGCAGCAATATCAGCAGGGACTTGATAAAAAGAAAATTCAGGTAAGTGCTATTTCATGGCTTCGCCTTGCTTTTTTTCTATCCGTTATCCCCGTTTTTATTTACCTGATTCCCGTTAGTCAACTGATAGGTTGGATCACTGTATTTTTCTGTTTGGCAGCTTTTCTCTTTTTGGTCAAACGGTCAGTCAGTCTCGAAAAGCAACTGAAATATTTCCGGAATCTGGTTGAAATAAATACAAATGAAGTGAAGGGAATTCACCGCGATTTCAGTCCGTTTGAACCCGGTACGGAATTTATTCATCCCGATCACGATTATTCGTATGACCTTGATTTGTTCGGAGAGAATTCGTTCTTCCAATTTCTGAACCGCACAGTCACTTCAGGAGGGAAAAACAGACTTGCCGGATCGGTGCAAAGAAGCAACCAGGATGCAGAAACTATCAGGCAAAAACAACTGGCTATTAGTGAATTGACTGAGTGTATGGATTGGCGTCAACAGTTCCTGGCCTCCGGAAGAAATGCAGAAAGCAGCGGTTTTGCAGAAACTGTTTTTCATCATAAGGAACCCATTCTCCTGAAGCATATTTCTTTCCTGAAAATTATTATTGTTGTACTTCCAGTCATAACATTTCTGCTGGGCGTTCTTTGGGTTATGGATGCAATACCTGATCAATTGTTTTATGGCGCTGTTTTTTTACAGTGGGTGATGTTTCTTTCTTATTCTCAAACCATCGGAAAATTCAAAAAAGCATTTGGTTTAAGAACAAAATTATTGAATCAATATGCTGATATGCTTTTGCTTATCGAGAAAAAGGAATTTAAGTCTGCTTATCTGGTTCGTCAGAAAAACAAGTTGTACAATCAGGGAAAACCAGCCAGCCAGATCACTTCATCGCTTCAGAAAATATTGAATGAACTTGATTATTCACAAAACATTATTGTCGGTTTTGTGCTCGATTCAATCTTTCTTTGGGATATCCGCTGTATTTTCAGGCTGCACAAATGGCAAAAAACCTATGGCGGGCAATTGGAAGAATGGTTTGAAGTGATTGCTGAAATTGATTCGCTGATCAGTTTTGCTAATTTGAATTACAATCATCCTGAATGGGCGGTTCCAACGATTAATACTGATGGATTTATGATTCAGGCAGAAAACCTTGGACACCCTTTGATTGCCGCAGAGAAAAGAATTGACAACCATTTTTATTTGAGTGGTGGTGAGCAGGTTGTAATTATCACAGGGGCAAATATGGCCGGAAAGAGTACTTTTTTGCGAACTGTTGGGATCAACCTAATTTTGGCAGCACAAGGCTGTAAGGTTTGTGCAACGGCATTTGGATTTTCTCCGGTACGATTGTTTACCAATATGCGCACCACAGATAACCTGATGAAAGATGAATCGTATTTTTATGCTGAGTTGCTGCGTCTGAAATACATGCTTGATCAACTTCGCAAGGGCGAAAAGCTATTCATCATTATCGATGAAATGCTGAAAGGAACCAATTCGATTGACAAGCTAAATGGTTCGGTTGAACTGCTAAAGCAACTTGTTGAACTTAATACACATTGTATGGTGGCAACGCACGATTTGAAACTGACTGAGTTGTCCACTCAGTTTCAGGGTACAATAAAAAATCAGTGTTTTGACGTTAACCTGTCAGGTGATGAGTTGCAGTTTGATTATAAGCTGAAGGATGGTGTAACCAGTACAATGAATGCTACTTTCCTGATGAAAAAAATGGGGATTATCAAGTAATATAAAAAAGAAAGCCCTGCATTTCTACAGGGCTTCGAACTTTAAAATCTTTAAAATATTAGACTATTATGATAGTTTAACATTTACCGCGTTTAATCCTTTTCGTCCTTCTTGAAGTTCGTAAGTTACGTCGTCATCTTCTCTGATTTGGTCAACCAAACCTGAAACGTGAACGAAGTATTCTTTGTCAGATTCACTGTCTTTAATAAAACCGAATCCTTTAGACTCGTTGAAAAATTTAACTTTACCTGTTTTCATAATATGTAATAAAAAAATTGAAATATTGCTGCAAATATAGGGAAATATAATTTACAACCTTATT
>DAITNH010000036.1:11838-12916 GCA_036834745.1 Prolixibacteraceae bacterium | reverse complement strand
TCCCCAACAATACAAGCAATTGTCAGGTCAGAGTCAACTTCAACTTCACCATATTCTTTCAGTTCCGATACAATTTCTTTCAGGTGCCTGGTATTGTCGATGGTAAGTGAAACTGCAACTTCCGAAGTCGAAATCATATCGATTGGCGTTTTGAAGAACTCGAAAATCTCGAATATATTTTTCAGGAATCCGTAGGCATTCAACATTCGGTACGAACGGATTTTAATGGCAGTAATACCATCTTTTGCTGCAACTGCCTTTATCCCGTGACTGCTTGATTCTGCTGTAATTAATGTACCTGCATCACTTGGGTTCATTGTATTTTTCAGTCGGACCGGAATGTTTTGCAATTTGGCCGGAAGTACGGTTTGCGGATGCAGGATTTTAGCGCCAAAATAGGCAAGCTCGGCTGCTTCGTCGAATGAAAGCTGGTCGATTTTTCTTGTATTTTCAACAAAACGCGGGTCGTTGTTGTGGAATCCGTCAATGTCTGTCCATATTTCAACTTCCTCAGAATCAATGGCTGCACCAATAAGAGTAGCGGTGTAGTCGCTTCCGCCGCGTTGAAGGTTGTCTATATCGCCGGTAGCATTTCTGCAGATGAATCCCTGTGTAATATAGTAATCTGCAATTTCATTTTCCTGCAGAACTTTGGTGATGTTTTCGCGGATGAAATACGAATCGGCAGCTTTATCGCTGTCAATTTTCATGAAATCCAGTGCCGGAAGATACACGGTTTTATACCCATTTTCGAGCATCAGTTCTGTAAAAAGTGCAGTTGAAAGCAATTCTCCCTGTGCAACAATGGCGTTTTCGCCCACTTCGTTAAACTCTCCGGATGTGCATGATTTAATGGTTTGAAAGATGGTGGAAACAATTGTTTTTCCTTTTTCCTTCTTCTCTTCTGTTGCGTATAAATCATTGACTACTTTGTAGTACTTCTGTTCTAATTGACTAATTACCTGCCTGGCTGCGTCCTTGTTCTTCTTTTGAAGGTAGTTTGCTATTTCAACCAGTGAGTTTGTTGTGCCCGACATGGCCGACAAAACAACTAATTTTTGATTTCCATCGGTAATCA
>DAITNH010000036.1:8005-11738 GCA_036834745.1 Prolixibacteraceae bacterium | reverse complement strand
GAAAACGAATACGCTATTTACGATATGGAAGTAAATATTGACTTTTATTTAAAAATTCGTGTTTTTTATGGGTAATTTTAGCTGAATTGCTTTCAGATTGAAAGTTCGTCTCAGAATGTTCCGAATATTGAATGCTTGGCCGAATTGAAAAAAATGGTCGAGTAAATATGGAATCCTTCGCGGTTTGTGTTCAGTTTTCGCTCAATACTCAATACCGGTTCTCCAACCGAAAGATTTAAAAGTTTACCGATGAGTTGATCTGCTTTAATGGCTTTTAGTTTTTGTTCTCCACCCTTGATTTCAATTTGATATTGGGTTCGCAAAGTTTCGAACAGCGATTTGTTTTCGAACGAACGGCTTGAAAACCGGGGCAGATTGATATTTGGAATGTGGTTGATGTCGTAAAAAACAGGCTGTTCGTCCACCAAACGAAGGCGCTCCATATAAATGCAGCCTGATTCACGTTCAATGTCGCTTAACTCAAAAGGAAAACGTTCGGGCCAGGGTTTGATCTGCGGTTTTTGCAGAATCTGAGTTTGCAGATACTGATGGCCAATTGCGGATGAAGTTCCCGAAATGCTTAAAATGCCAATATCCTGAGGCGGTTTCCTGACAATGCTGCCTTTTCCCTGCTTTTTCGAAATAAATCCATCTTTCACCAAAGCTTCCAATGCCTGACGAACTGTAGGCCGGGTGATGTTGTGAACCGCGCACAATTCATTTTCAGAAGGTAAAAGACTTCCTTCTTCATAAACTCCTGAAAGAATGTGTTTCCTGAGTATTTCGTAGATTTTTTTATGCTGTGGTATTTTGCTCTCTTCAACCATAATCGAATGAATTTGAGTCAAAAGTAATAAAAATTACTAAATTTTTAAATTTAACTTGTAAATACAAGTAGAATAATATAGTTTTGATGCGTGAAATGTGAATGTGTTGTAACTGCTGATTTATTAGTCATTTATATTGAATAATGAAATGCAGTTGTGTTTACAAGTAAACTAAAGTTGTTAAAACAAATTAGATATGGCAATTCCGGTATTAATGCCTCGTCAGGGGCAATCAGTTGAGACCTGTATTTTAGGTGAATGGGTAAAGAAAAAGGGTGACGCTGTGAAGGTAGGCGACATCCTTTTTTCGTATGAAACAGACAAGGCGTCGTTCGAAGAAGATGCCAAAGCTGACGGTATTTTGCTCGATGTATTTTTTGCTGAAGGCGATGAAGTTCCGGTTTTGGTGAATGTTGCCGTAATCGGTGCTGCCGGCGAGTCGGTTGATGAATTCCGGCCTGGGGGACAGGCTGATGCTCCTGTAACCGAAACTGTTTCCGCAGTTGAGGTGGTTACTGAAAAAGCTACTGCTCCTGAAGTGAAAACGGTTTCTGAATCTTCAGGAAAACTAAAAATTTCGCCTCGCGCCAAAAATCTGGCAGAAAAGTCAGGTGTTGCTTATCAGCAACTTCAGGGTTCTGGTCCTGACGGTCGTATTATTGAGCGCGACATTGAAGCTGCAGCTCAGGCATTGCCAAAACTCACTCCGCTGGCTCAGGAAAAAGCCAAAGCAGAAGGCCTGAAAGCAGGTGAAGTTGCTACAGGATTGGGAGGCAAAGCGGTTGCGAAAGACCTGATTTCATACAATCCGGTTTATAGTGACGATTTTGAAGTGAAGAAACTCACCAACATGCGCAAACTGATTGCCAAAGCGATGCATGCCTCACTGCAAAATTCGGCTCAGCTAACTCACCATATGAGTGCCGATGCCAGAGTCATCATGGCATTGCGTAAAAAATATAAAAAAGCACTCGATGCCGGACAAATCTCACAGAACATCACCATCAACGATTTGGTTTGTTTCGCGGTGATCAAAGCATTGAAAAAATTTCCTCAGGTAAATACCCATTTTATTGGCGACAGCATGCGCTGGTTCAAGAAAGTACACCTTGGATTGGCTGTTGACACTGATCGCGGGTTGATGGTTCCTGCCATAAAAAATGCCGACGATCTTTCGCTCGAAGGTCTTTCAGGGCAAATGCAGGCCATCGCCGTACAATGCCGGAAAGGCAATGTGAGCCCGGAATTGCTTGCTCCTGAAGCTGCAACTTTCACCATTTCAAACCTTGGAAACTATGGTGTCGAAATGTTTACTCCGGTCATCAACATTCCACAGACAGCCATTCTGGGCGTTTGTACCATCGTTCCCCGTCCGAAAGATTTAGGCGACGGTGTTTACGGATTTGTTCCGATGATGGGCTTATCGTTAACCTACGATCACCAGGCGCTTGACGGTGGCGAAGCAACCCTGTTCCTGAGAGAGATCAAAGAACAGATTGAAAATTTAGAACAATGAGCAAAATATACGATTTAGCAATTATAGGTGGAGGCCCTGCGGGTTATGTCGCCGCCGAACGTGCCGGAGCCAAAGGCATGAGTGTGTTGATATTCGACATGCGTTCGCTGGGTGGTGTTTGCCTGAACGAAGGTTGCATCCCGACCAAAACGCTTCTGAATTCGGCCAAAGTGCTCGAATATGCTGAAGAAGCAGGGAAATATGGAATTAACGTGGAGAACATTTCCGTCGATTTCAAAAAGATCATGCTCCGAAAAGACAAGGTGGTTCGCAAATTGGTGGCCGGAATCGGCGCCAAAATGAAGCACGCCAAAGCCGATGTGGTGATGGCAAAAGCAACCATCAAGGAAAAACGCGGAGAAGTAATCACCATCGAAGCCGATGGGCAGGAATACCAGGCCAACCGCTTATTGGTTTGCTCAGGATCGGAAGCTGCCGTTCCGCCAATTCCGGGACTTGACGCTTCTCAGATCTTAACCAATCGCGAAATTCTTCAGTTAAAAGAAAAACCTGAAAGCCTTGTCATCATTGGTGGTGGTGTAATCGGAACCGAATTTGCCGATTTCTTCAACGCGATGGGAACCAAAGTTATTGTCATCGAAATGCTTCCGGAGATTTTAACCGGGGTCGATGAGGAAATAGCTGCATTTGTTCGCAAAGAATTTGTAAAAAAAGGAATTGAATTTCACCTGAAAGCCCGCGTGACCAAACTCATTGGCAAAGAAGTCGTTTTCGAGAAAGACGGTCAGGAAATGAAAATTACCGGTGACCAGGTTTTGCTTTCTGTTGGACGTAAAGCCAATGTAGCTGGAATCGGTCTGGAAAATATAGGGGTAGAATTTACTCCACGGGGAGTGAAAATCGATCAGAATTGCCGCACCAACGTGCCAAATGTATATGCGGCCGGCGATATCACCGGATTCTCGTTGCTGGCGCACACTGCCAGTCGCGAAGGAGAAGTGGCCGTGAACCACATGTTGGGTCGTAAAGATGTGATGCGCTACGATGCTATTCCTGGCGTAGTTTACACCCATCCGGAGATCGCCGGAGTTGGACTGACTGAAACCGCTGCCAAAGAAAAAGGCATCGAAGTGGAAGTTAAACAATTGCCAATGGCTTATGCCGGACGGTTCGTAGCCGAAAACGAAGGTAAAGACGGTTTCTGCAAAGTGATTGTCGGTAAAAAATACCGTGAAATCCTCGGAATTCACATGGTTGGCGGTGCCTGTTCCGAAATGATATGGGGCGCCTGTGCCATCATTGAAGCACAATTGCGCGTTCAGGATGTGGAAGAAATCGTTTTCCCGCATCCGACAGTGAGTGAGATTATCAAGGAAACGATCTTTCAGTTCTGAAATAGTTCAAAGTTTCATGTTCAAAGTTTAAAGTT
>DAITNH010000036.1:0-7905 GCA_036834745.1 Prolixibacteraceae bacterium | reverse complement strand
AAACGATCTTTCAGTTCTGAAATAGTTCAAAGTTTCATGTTCAAAGTTTAAAGTTAAAGCCCGAGCAATAATTGAGTTTTGTTGGATTTTAAGAGAAATATAAAAAATGAAGCAAAAACTTTCGCAAGCGCAACTTTAAACTTTAAACTCGCTCCAACAAAGAGCAAATCATATAACAACGAAAATTATTTTAAAATAAAATACGATGCCAAAAAGTCAATTTATTGATCCATCAGAAGTCAGGAAAGCTGGTGAAATTACATTCAATCCGATTCCTGTAAACCAGTACAACAAAACTGTTGAAGAAGAAAAAGCAAAATTCTCAAACGAAGATTTGCTGCGTATTTACCACGATATGGTGGTCATCCGCGAGTTTGAAACCATGCTGAACCTGATCAAAATCCGTGGCGATTACAACGGAATTCCGTACGATCATCCCGGTCCGGCTCACTTATCGATTGGCCAGGAAGCTGCTGCCGTTGGTATGGCTTACACACTCGGTGTGGAGGATTTTATCTTCGGTTCGCACCGCTCGCACGGCGAAATTCTGGCCAAAGGTTTATCGGCCATCGCTAAACTGAGCGACGAACAATTGATGCAGGTGATGGAAAGTCATTTCGACGGAATTACGTTTGCTCCGGTTAAAAACGGACATACCGGAACCGTAAAGGAATTGGGAATTAAATTCCTGATCTATGGAACATTGGCTGAGATTTTTGCACGCGAAACCGGTTTCAACAAAGGATTGGGCGGTTCAATGCACGCGTTCTTTACTCCGTTTGGTGTGTATCCGAACAATGCCATCGTTGGTGGCTCGGGCGATATTGCTGTGGGTGCAGCGCTTTATAAAAAAGTAAACCGCAAATCAGGAATTGTGGTGGCCAATATTGGGGATGCTTCGATGGCTTGCGGACCGGTTTGGGAAGGTTTGACCTTCGCTACCATGGACCAGTTTAATGAACTTTGGGAAGGCGATATGAAAGGCGGTTTGCCACTGATCATCAACATCATGAACAATCAATATGGAATGGGCGGACAAACCTGTGGCGAAACTGCCGGTTACACCATTGCTGCACGTATCGGAGCAGGTTTGAATGAAGATCAGCTTCATGCAGAACGTGTTGACGGGTACAATCCGTTGGCCGTTATCGATGCTTACAAACGCAAACGCAAAATTCTGGAAGAAAAACGCGGACCGGTTCTGCTCGACGTGTTGACGTACCGTTACAGCGGACACTCGCCTTCGGATGCATCGTCGTATCGTTCGAAAGAAGAAGTGGAAGCATGGGAAGCTCAGGATTCGATTGCCTGGTTTGGCCGCGAACTGGTAAAAGCCGGTGTTGCAACTGAAGATCAGTTGACCGGAATTAAAGGCGACACCATCAACCTGATGGAAACCAGCATGAAACTGGCCATCGATTTAACTATTTCGCCACGTATGGACATGGCCAAATATCCTAACCTGATTGGTGAAATGATTTTCAGTAACGAATCGGTCGACCGCATGGAAGATCGCACTCCGGATGTGAATCACCCGATGGCTGAGAATGCACGGGTTCAGCAATTAACTAAAAAAGAACGTTTTGCGTTTGACGAAAATGGCAAAGCGCACTCAAAAATAAAAACTTACGCTTACCGCGACGGTATTTTCGAAGCCATCATCGACCGTTTCTACAAAGATCCGACCTTGATTGCCTACGGAGAAGAAAATCGCGATTGGGGCGGCGCGTTTGCCGTTTACCGTGGTTTAACCGAAGCGCTTCCTTATCACCGTTTGTTCAACTCTCCGATTGCTGAAGCTGCAATTGTTGGAACAGCTATTGGTTATGCGATGTGTGGTGGTCGGGTTATTCCTGAAATCATGTATTGCGATTTCCTCGGACGTTGCGGCGATCAGGTGTTCAACCAGCTTCCAAAATGGCAGGCCATGAGCGGAAACGTGATTAAAATGCCTGTGGTGTTGCGCGTTTCGGTAGGTTCGAAATACGGCGCCCAGCACTCACAAGACTGGACCGCTTTGACTGCCCAAATTCCCGGACTGAAAGTTGTTTTTCCGGCAACTCCTTACGATGCCAAAGGTTTGATGAATGCTGCACTGCAGGGAACCGATCCGGTGATTTTCTTCGAAAGCCAGCGTTTGTACGACATCGGCGAGCAGTTCCACAAAGGTGGTGTTCCTGAAGGTTACTACGAAATTGCCATTGGCGAACCGGATATTAAACGCGAAGGAAAAGATGTGACTATCCTGACCATTGGCGCTACTTTGTACCGTGCGCTGGAAGCTGCTGACATTCTTCAGGAAAAATACGGCCTATCGGCTGAGGTGATTGATGCCCGCAGTTTGAGTCCGTTTAACTACGAACCGGTTTTGGCCTCGATTAAAAAGACCGGACGCATCATTATTTCGGGCGACGCATCATCGCGTGGTTCGTTCATGAAAGAAATGGCACAAACCATTTCGGAACTGGCATTTGACGATTTGGACGCTCCGCCGGTAGTGGTTGGATCACGCAACTGGATTACCCCGGCTTACGAACTCGAAGATTCATTCTTCCCATGTGCTGAATGGTTGATCGACGCCATCCACGAAAAGATTGTTCCGCTGAAAGGCCATGTGGTGAAAAATAATTTCACCAGCGCTGAGCAGATCAGGAGAAATAAATTGGGAGTATAGTTCTTAAATATTTGCATGTCCGTTCACTGAAGTGAACGGCAAAGGATATCGCTTCGAATGAAAGATGTTCTTGATCAATGAGACAATATTCTTTGCCGTCAGTTTTAACTGACGGACTGTAATCATAAAAATAAAACAAGCGCTCGTGGTCCGGTAAGGATTGCGGGGGCTTGTTGGCGTTATGGAAAATTATAATATTTTCTAATCACTAAATTTTGTATTTTTACTATTGACCAACTTAATAATGCAGGTGCAAAAACTTTAAAGTTAACGAGCATTAAGTTTTGAACTCGATTGATTTATAATCAAAACTAATTTCATGAAATTAACAGAAAAAGATATGGAGGATCTTATAGTATTAACTCCTAAAAGATATATTAATGAAGATGGATTAAAGTTAGTGGCGCGTCAATACCGTATTGGTAAGTATATTTTTGATTTACTTTTCGAAGATCGCTATAAAAGTAAGCTACTTGTTGAAATTCAAAAAGGGACGTTAGACAGAAATCACACATATAAGATTTTAGATTATTATGATGAATATAAACAGGATCATCAAGATGAATTTGTTGATTTAATGATTGTTGCAAATGTGATTCCATTGGAAAGGAAAGAGAGATTATCTTTTTGGGGAATTGCATTCATTGAAATTGCTGAATCTCGATTTTTATCGGATCCCTTATTTATAGATGGGAATAAAGTATCGACTACTGCTCCAACAGAAATTCCTATTATTGATAAAACTAGAAATACATTGCCAAATTTGTCGGAAGAATCAAATATAGATTCTATAGGTGGTCGCAGAAACTTTGAGAATGTTATATCATGGGGAAAATGGAAGAATGAATGTACCCAAAGCATTAACATGACAGATAATCGGTTAAAACAGTTAAATGAAATTTTAAAAGGATACAGCTCTTTTTCGATCCCTTTTTCGCATTTTTCACAAGATAAGATGAGTAATGCCAGTCGAAGGAATTATGAAATATATCCAATAATTTGTGCTTATCACAAGGGATTTTTTGTAATTGAAAATGACTCAATTGTTCTTAAACCAAAATACTTTAGCTTGTTTAATATTCATTAAAATTGTTGGTCAATAACCCGAAAGGTTTTTGTAATCAAAAAGTTATGAACAGGACATGTAAATAACTGCCTTCGACACGCTGCGCAGCTCCGATCTATTAGTCCGGGCGCGACTTTAAGTCGCACTCGGACTAACAAACTAATTTTTCGAGGGATCGAATTCCCAGACGTAATCAGATTGCGAATGTATAGTAGTAAAAATTGATGCGATATAGGCTTTGTTATTTATGCTGAAGCTTCCGTAAACGGCCATTCCTATCGGGCAATTGTGATATTTAATCCATTTGTCGTTCAAGGTATCATATTTCCACATTTCGCCCGAAATATAGCCACCGCTGGTGCCGTTCCCCACAAAAGGCTCGTCGTTTATTACAAAATAACTGCATAAATTTAATGCATTCGAAGGCCAGGGAGTTTTAGCTGACCATGAATCCTGATTGGGGTCGTATTCCCACAAAGTATTTGAGGCTGATCCGGTTAGTTTCAATCCTAAATAACCTTTATTTTTTGAGGTAAAGGCAAAATTTTCCCACAAAGTATTTTCATGTGTAAAATTACCATTGGGATTTGCTTTTCTTTCCCATTTGTTCTCGCTCACGTCATATTTCCAGAATTCGAAATTATTATCACAGTTCCCAAAATATACGTTGCCGCTAATGCTCATTCCAAATATAAATCCCCTGTACGGTGTTATATTTCCGGGGAAATCAGATTTTTTCACCCAACTATCTGCTGATGGAGAATACTCCCAGAACCCATTTGCCAAAAGCAAGTAGGCTTTATTGTTTACAGCAACCGCGAGGGGTAATTCGCCCGAATTTTCGGGTAAGCTAATGTTGTCTTGCCATGAATCACTTTCAGGAAGGTAGGTTAATAAATTTGAAGAATATGTTTTTACCACATATCCTACCGTTCCAATTGAAAAAAAAGCAGAATTAAATATGTCAGGGTGGGTATTGCTTTTCTTTGACCAGGGAAACCATAAGTCAAATTCTTCAGCAGAACTCGCTTTCATTCCGGCAGTTTCAACGGTCAGTAGTGCTTTTTCGGGTTTTATAATTTCCGGAATTGAAATGAAAATTCTGTTTTCGGTGGCGGAATCAATTTTAGCAGTGACGCTCCCAATTTTTACAATATTTCCGGTTTTCGAATTTGAAAAATGGTCACCATCAACAATAACCTGTGTGCCAATTGGACCGGATTTGGGTGAAAAACCAGTTATTACCGGCGGTAAAATTCCTCCCTGACCTTCAAATAATTCGGGATTGCCATATACTTCGTATTGCCCGGTTTGAATATAAGCCCGAACCTGATACATTTTACCCTTAGCCAAACCGCTTTTTAGATTGAAATCATAATTTCCCTTTTTCAGATCGTCGTTAAACAACTTGTGATTATCTGCTGTGGTCGGTTTCCCCTCTTCGTTCCAAACAAAACCGTACCGAATGATTTGTTGATTACCCGGTGAAATTAAATCCGCAGAGAAAATGGCTCCTTCAGAATGTACAACCGGAACATTTGTAATAACATAAGGATAGTCTTTGGGGATTACAGGCGTTTCTTCTGTGCATGATGCGGCAAGAAAGATTGTCAGCGATACAATGAAAATTGAAATTGACCTCATCTTTAAAAATTTATACCTGTGGTAAAATATATTTCGGAACTATTTAATGCCTTTGGACCGGAAAATCCATAAAGTTTATTGGTGCGCAATTCAAAAAACAGCGATTGCCGGTAATTGAGTTTGTATTCGATGCCAGCTCCCAGCGTGTAACCCATTTGAGAAGTATCGAACTGAGGTGATTCATTTATTCTGTCGATTTCGATTACACCTTCACCAATTGTTGCTTCATAAATACTATATCTGTTTTCGATGGCGAACGAAAAGATTCCACCTGCATTTAAAAATGGCCTGATTTTATTGGTAGGGTAGGTGTACCGAATCATCAAAGGAACTTTTATTGACGATAAATTTCCTGCAAAGTCATAGTCATTGCCATTGCTATGCTGGTAAAGTTGAAACCGGTGCTGAGAATAATATGCTTCCAGATGTAGAGAAAAGTCGCTGACTAAGATTGGATGGTCAATAAAAAGTCCGAATGAATATCCTGCATCATACTTAAAATCAAATAGTTTAAGATAGGCGTTTTCTTCAACAGATGTCGGTATCAATCTTGTTAGCTCCAGGCCAAGCATTGCTCCATATTTAAAATGCGGAAAAGGTCTGCCGTCGCAGTTGTTGTATCTTCTGATAAATTTGGTCAGGGATCCGTTATTGTAACTAACCAGTTTGGCGGCATCGTTAACCTGCGGACAATCAGAGGAGAACCCGACCAAGTAATCGTTAAAACTACGGTGGTCATTTTCGGGATCGAATTTTTGGAGTTCAAATAATTTCGAGCTGTCCTTTTCAATAAAGAATCTTTTTTTGCCTGTACCTGAAAGCGAATACAACGTTGTTTCACCCTCTGCCAAACGCAGGAGAAAGAATTTTTTAACTGAATCTGAAACCTGAATTTCTTTTGAAACATAAACACGTCCGTCTTTAAACCCGTATTCATCAATTTCATCAGGGGAATATTTTATAATCCCTTTTTTATTCTTTACCTGACAGAATTTCGAATTTTCCAGGTTCCCGTTATCCACCAGTTTTATCCCAACCGCGACAAGGGTATCTTTCATGTAGTAATCAGTTTGTCCAAATGCGATTGCCGGGAAAAGAACGATCATTACGAAGTACCAAAATTTATTCATGTTTTTACATCTTGGGTATTGCCACCTGGCAACGAGTTGTTTTATTCAATTTGAAGGTGAACCGAATTCATCTATCGACGTGCTTTTGGCTACTAAGCTAACCGAATATTGAATTATATACAATAGCCAAAAGATTTTTATATTCAAAAAGTTATGAACAGGAAGTAAGGAGAACTGCCTTCGACACGCTACGCTGCTCAGGCAGCGGGTTTGTGGAGAGATTCTCTTTTTTGAACGTTGGTGTTCAGGAGCTTTTGCAAACCGATTGAGTTATTCGAAGCACCGCTCCCTGAGTTTTTATCGAAGGGAGCATTGTTGGAATACCCGGCCTTCGACAGCTTCGCGCTCAGGCCTCGCTGACGTGCGAAGTTATTCTCTTTTTTGAACGTTTTCGTTTTAGGCTTTTGCGAACCGAAATTGTTATTCGAAGCGACGCTCCCTGAGCAGCGCAGCGTGTCGAAGGGAGCATCCTCCAAGGACAGAATTTCAAGCTATTTTCCGTTCTAATCAACGAATCGCCTTCGACAGGCTCAGGCAGCGGGTGTGCGAGCAGATTTGCTTTTTTGAGCGTTTTCGTTTTTTGACTTTTGCGAACGGATTGTGTAATTCGAAGCGACACTCCCTGAGCAGCGAAGCATATCGAAGGGAGCACTCTCCAACAACCGGCCTTCGACAGCTTTCCTTCGACAGCTTCGCGCTCAGGAAACACGGGCTCAGGCCTCGCTGACGTGCGAAGTTATTCTCTTTTTTGAGCGTTTCCGTTTTAGACTTTTGCGAACGGATTGTGTAGTTCGGAGCGCCGCTCCCTGAGCAGCGTAGCGTGTCGAAGGGAGCATTCTTCGCGAACTGATGTGTCGAAGAGAGTATCATCATAGTTTCTTCTTTCTCCAATAGCTTTCCGCCAACCCCGGCAAATCCTCATTTCGTCCTTCAATCAGTGCAATCTTTTTGTCACGGCTCCAGCCATGGATTTGCCTTTCCCGGTAATAGGCTTCATCAATTCGGTCAAACTCTTCAATATAAACCAATTCAACCGGAAGTCGTTTGCGGGTGTGGTTAGCGCCTTCCCTGTTTTGGTGTTCGAGCATTCGCCGTTCCAAATCGTTGGTGCTGCCTGTATAAAAACTTCCATTGACGCAAAGTAAAATGTAGAGATATCCTTTCATACCCAAATTTATGGAATTGGTATAGATTTATGATACTCAGGTTGTACCTTTTTCTTATAGTAAGGTAATTCGAAGCGATGCTCCCTGAGCGCGTGTCTCCTGGGCGTTGAACTGAGCTTTAGTCGAAGTTCGCGAAGTAGTCGAAGGAAAGCAGTCGATGGGAGTGTTGATACTCTGGCATCCGGAAAACAACCTTCCGGAGTTGGCCCGGCATCCGTCGCAGTC
>DAITNH010000035.1:0-26391 GCA_036834745.1 Prolixibacteraceae bacterium | reverse complement strand
CCATATTCCTTGAAACTGGCATCCTGAAAATAGTATTTTTTGTATTTGGTGCTGAGTTCTTTGCGCAGTTCCTGTTTGAGAGTTCCGTTACCAATTCCGTGAATAAAAACTATCTTCCGGGTGCCGTTTGCAATGGCAGTTTCTAGTTCGTTGCGGAAACGTCCAAGCTGGACTTCCAGCATTTCGTGGTTCGAAAGTCCTCGTGTGTCTTCCAGCAATTCATGGATGTGCAAATCAACTTCCACCAAATCGGCCGAAACAGTTTTTTTCACCTCCACTTTTGGCTCTTCTTTGTCAAGAGTAATCTGTGTCAGATCAATATCCGTCAGTTTGGCCATTTCGGCTTCCATATCCGGTCCCAACAAAGGGAAAATCATGGCATTTTGCGTGAAGAACCTTGTTTTGGAATAACTGTTCATGCGGTAAAATTTTACCGGATTCAGTCGCAAACATTTTACAAGCGGAGCTTCCAGCGTCGAAGATTCTTCCCTGAAAAACACCAGTTGAAACTGGAATTCAGGCAATTCATTCAGATCAAAACGACTGAAACTTTCGAGGTATCGTTTGCTGTTCGGATTCATTTTACCCGATTCAACACTTTTATAGCGTTTATCTTTCAGGTGACTGTAATTATAAAGCACAAAATTATTGCTGTCGTTCACCATGTAAACTTTCAGTTCGCCCTCCACCGGATTGTTCGAATCCTGTGGAACAAATGCCATGTAAAAATCGGGGGCGTCTTTTCCTGAAACGTATTTTGGTTCAGCCTTTGGCAACTCTTTTTTTACCGGTACTTCAACTTCTTTCTTCTCATTTGCCCGAATTTTAGCCTGACGTTTTTCTGCGTTCATCGAATTCGCATCATCCAAAACCACCAGTTCGCTGATCAGTGTCGGAACTTCAAAACCATCGTAATCTTCTACGCTGACCATCGTTTTGTTGATCACCGATTTTACAACTCCACCGCCCACAGCGTTCAGAAATTTTACCTTGTCTCCAGCTTTTATCATTTTGAAAAATTTTATACAAAACTAATAAGTATTTTGACAGAAGTCTTGGAAACAGTATTTTTGGCCACTTCAATTCTATGGAAAACAGAAATAATCTACTAAAACAGGTAACAGGCATATCCATCAGCGATTATGCCTACGAATTGCCGGATGCTAAAATTGCCAAATATCCGCTGGCCGAACGCGACCAGTCGAAATTACTGGTTTGGAAAGACGGACAAATTCAGGATGCGCAATTCCGGAATCTGACGGATTACCTGCCGGCCAATAGTTTGCTGGTTTTCAACAACACCAAAGTTATCCGCGCGAGGCTTCATTTCATGAAAGAAACCGGGGCCAAAATTGAAATATTCTGTCTCGATCCGCACGAACCTGCTGATTACCAAATCGCCTTTCAAACCACTCATTCATGCGTTTGGAAATGTATGATCGGCAACCAAAAGAAGTGGAAAGGTGAACGTTTACGGAAAATCATCCGGATTGATGAAACAGAAATTGAGCTCTTCGCCGAACAAACTGATCCTGAAAATAACAAAAGCCTAATCCGTTTTAGCTGGAACAATCCTGATTTTGAATTTTCACGCATCATCGAAAATGCCGGATCGCTGCCAATTCCGCCCTATCTGAACCGAGAAACAGAACAAAGCGATCTGGAACGCTATCAAACCGTGTATTCCAAAATAAAGGGTTCGGTTGCCGCTCCCACTGCCGGACTGCACTTTACTGAAAAAGTCTTCAATCATTTGAAAGACGATGGGCATGAACTGGCAGAACTTACGTTACACGTTGGAGCCGGAACTTTTCAGCCGGTGAAAAGCGAAACCATTTCGGGGCACGACATGCATTCCGAGCATTTTTACATCCGGCGCGATTTTCTGGATCAACTCATTCAGCACTCTGGAAAGAAAATCGCCGTTGGGACAACTTCTGTCCGCACACTGGAAAGTATATACTGGCTGGGCGTTCAGGCAATAATAAATCCTGAAATGGATATTGCAGAATTAAAAGTTTCGCAGTGGGAAGCCTATCAGGAAGGAGAAAATAACTTTCAGGATAAAGAAGCTATAAATGCGTTGATTGGATTATTGGATAAACATCAAACTGATTTCCTTTCGGCATCCACACAAATCATTATTGCTCCGGGTCATCGGTTCAGAATTGTCGACGGAATGATCACCAATTTTCACCAGCCTCAAAGTACGCTGCTGCTGCTGATTTCAGCCTATCTGGGAAATGAATGGCGTACGATTTACCAACATGCGCTGGAAGCCAATTACCGTTTTCTGAGTTACGGGGATAGTAATTTGTATCTTAAAGAATAAATGTCTATTGACAAAGATCAATCAGCAGAATAGTCTTTATTCATTCATAAATACTAAATTTGTTGCCTTGTCAGGAAAAAAATTGACAAAATTATTAAACTAAACAAGCTGCCTGTGTTTTTATTTGGAATTTTATCGAGTCCGCTACCTTATCTGTTAATGGCCGTTTTCTACTTCTTCGGCTTCGCAACAGGTATGTTCAAGGGTAATGCCGATAATGAACCGGGCGAACAAATTCAGGTAAAAAACATTCAGGTTGAACCTCAAACAAAAACCTCGGAAATAGCTGAATTTACATTCCAGTTTCACAATTACAATTTTCAAAAAAAGGCTGAAAAATACGCAGTTACACCCGTTCAGCCACCAGCAATTTGCCAGAAAGATAAACTGATTTATTTCGTTTACGACATAAATACCCACCATTCAGCTACTTCCGAATACTATTTCTGCCGGCCTCCGCCATCTTGCAGCTAATACCTCAATTCAAGCACCTTTCCATAAAAAGAGCTGACTTTCAGGAAACATAAACTCCCTAAGTCTGTTTTATGGATTGCTATAAATGAATTTCACATTAGCTATTTTGATAAAGATTAAAACATGATTGGCCTGATAGGAATTAGCTATAAAACAGCACCACTCGAAGTCCGCGAAAAATTTTCATTCTCAAAAGAGGAAATTATTCCTTTTTCTGAAATGTTACAACGGGAAACTGAAATCTCTGATTTGGTGTTGATTTCGACTTGCAACCGGACTGAAATTTACTTTTCACAGGATGTGCACGACAACCAAACTGCATTTGAGCTGGTGTATGAAGTGATCAAAAAGTTTAAACAAGTTACCGATCATTGCTGGCATTACTTTTACCACCGTTCGAATACCGGTGCAGTCAGACATTTGTTCGAAGTCAGTTCGGGCCTTGATTCGCTGATAATTGGTGAAGATCAGATCATTGGTCAGGTGAAGGAAGCATACATCAGATGTACCGAGTTCGCTTTGACCGATGCCGTTTTGATGCGTCTTTTCCAGAAATCGTTTGAAGTAGGGAAACGCGTCCGCACCGAAACAGGCATCAAGCTTGGAATCACTTCAGTAAGCAGTGCAGCAGTCGAAATGTGTTCGTGTCTGTTAAATGGGGTAACCGATAAAAGTGTATTGTTGATCGGAGCCGGCGAAACCGGAAATCTGGCGCTTCAAAACATTGTAAAAAAAGGTGTTGGCAAAGTAACAGTTACAAACCGAACCCACGAAAAGGCTGAAAAGACAGCAGCCAAGTACAATGCAGGAACAGTTCCTTTCGATCTTTTCGAATATTCTCTTCACGAAAGCGATATCATCATGATTGCCACCTCGGCACCTCTGCCGTTGATCACAAAAGAAATGGTAATTCGGTCGCTTGAACTGAGATCAAACAAAGCTCAGGTTTATGTCGATTTATCTGTTCCCCGAAACATTGATAAAGAAGTGGCCGGAATGGAAAACATCAGCGTGCTTGGTGTGGACGACCTTCAGGAAATAGTGAGGCAAACCACCGAAAAGAAAAAAGAAAGTGCAGCCAAAGCACAAATTATAATCGATGAAGTGGTGGCAGACTATGCAGAATGGCTGGCAAGCCGATCGTTGCGCCCTGCTATCAATACTATCACCACAAATCTTCAGGCAATTAACCTCGAAGAATTATCGACTTACCGAAAATTAAGTACTCCTGAAATGCAGGAAATTGTGGATGATTACGCCAAACATCTGACTCAGCGATACACCCGTTTGCTGATCAAAAACCTGAAAAATTTAACGGATAACGGAAAAAACATCGATTCGTTAAAAACCATCAATGATTTATTTAAATTCGAATAAAATTTTCTGACAGCAAATCCGCTTGGTTTGCTCTTGATCGATCTCAATGAAAAAAAACATAAGAATAGGAACTCGTGGTAGCCAATTAGCACTGTATCAGGCAAAAAAGGTAAAAGCCACGCTCGAAAATTTATTCCCTGAACTTCAGGTTGAATTGGAAATTATTAAAACAAAAGGCGACAAAATTCTGGATGTTGCGCTCTCAAAAATCGGCGACAAGGGTTTATTCACTAAAGAAATTGAAAATGCCCTGATCGATGGGTCGGTTGATTTGGCTGTTCATAGCCTGAAAGACCTTCCGACCACCTTGCCCGAAGGTTTGAAATTGGGCGCAGTGCTTGAACGTGGCGAATTTCGCGATGCACTGGTCAGTAAAGGCGGCAAAAAACTGTCGGAACTTGGCGCAGGCGATGTAGTGGCCACTTCCAGTTTGCGTCGTCAGGCTGGGCTGATGAAAATGAACAATCAGATTGTAATCAAAGATATACGCGGAAACGTCAATTCGCGCCTTCAAAAAATGGAAGACGGCTATTGCGATGCCATGATCATGGCTGCTGCCGGACTCCAACGCCTTGGACTTGAAAAATACATTACCGAAATAATTGATCCTGAAATTATTGTACCGGCGGTCAGCCAGGGTGCAATTGCCATCGAAATCCGCATAAATGATCCGGAAGTTGAGCTATTGATGGAAAAAATCAATCATACTGAAACATGGAATGCCATTACTGCCGAACGTGCTTTTCTGTCGCATTTGCAGGGTGGTTGCCAGGTTCCGCTGGGTTGTTTTTCGAAGGTTGAAAACGGCATTTTAACCATGAACGGATTTGTTGCATCGGTTGACGGAAGCCAGTTTATCAACGAAACCATTTCAGGAGAAATAAGTAAAGGAGCCGAGCTGGGAGTTGAAATGGCCGAAAAGATGCTCGAAAAAGGGGCGCTTGAAATATTGAGCCAAATAAAATCCATCAACAAACCAATAAACTAAATAAAATGAGCAAATTACTTGAAAATAAGGTGTTCATTTCTACCCGTCCCGCTGGTCAGTCAGCTGAACTGGAAAGTCTCTTATCAGAAGAATCTGCCACCCTGATTTCGATGCCGACCATTGAAATACGCCCACTACCTCTCGATGAATTTTCGTGGTTGCAACTTAAAAATCTCGACTCATTCAACTGGATCGTATTCACAAGCCCGAATGGCCTGAAGTTTTTCTTCGCCCGCCTGTTCGACCTTCAGAACAATTATGGACTTCCGGAGCATTTAAAAATTGCAGTAGTTGGAAAGAAAACAGCCGCTCACCTCGAATGTTACGGTACATCTGCAGAATTTATCAATCTGGGAAATACTGCCGAAGATTTTTCTGCCGATTTTATCAACCGTGTTAACATGGGAGAACGGGTTCTTTTCCCAATTGGAAACCTTGCGCGTTCGGTAATTGAAGATAAAATCTCGAAAAAAGCAATTTGTACCAGGGTTCTTTTTTATGAAACTGTAATTCCTGCCACCATCAAAGAAGATGCATTGCAACTGGTTCTGAACGATCAGTACGATATGATTATACTGACCAGCCCTTCCGGATGCAGCAATTTGCTACAACTGGTTTCGGGAAAAATGGATACAACAAAGCTGCGGCTGGTTTGCATCGGGCAAACTACTTCAGCAGAAGTTATCAGAAGTGGACTCGAACCACTTATTACAGCAGGCATGGCAAATTCACAAGGAATTTCGTCGGCAATTATCAATTATTTTCAGAAGAAACAACTTATAAACAATTAATTATGTCTTTCCCAATTACACGACTCAGGAGATTAAGACAAACCCCTGTTTTAAGAAATTTAGTACGCGAAACAATACTTACCCGCGACGATCTGATCATGCCGCTTTTTGTTTGCCCCGGAACCGGAGTAGTCAATCCAATATCATCAATGCCCGGCAATTCGCAACTTTCGGTTGACATGCTGGTAGAAGAATGTCGTCGTTTATACGGAATAGGTATTCAGGCAATCCTTTTATTTGGTATTCCTGAACACAAAGACGAACACGGTCTGGTGGCCTGCGAACACAACGGAATTGTGCAGCAAGCCGTTCGCGCCCTGAAAAATGCTTTGCCCGATTTATATGTGATTGCCGATGTTTGCAACTGCGAATACACGGTTCACGGCCATTGCGGAACCATTGTAAATGGCGACGTGCACAACGACCTGACCATTGAAACCCTTGCCAGACAATCTGTTTCGCTTGCGCAGGAAGGTGTTGACATGGTTGCACCAAGCGACATGATGGACGGACGTGTGGGAGTTATCCGCAAAGCTTTGGACGAATACGGATTTTACAATCTGCCTATCATGGCTTATTCGGCCAAATATGCGTCCAGTTTTTACGGACCTTTCCGCGAAGCTGCCGAGAGCGCTCCGAAATTTGGAAACCGTTCAACCTATCAGATGGATCCGGCAAATGGAAATGAAGCATTGCGCGAAGTTGCACTCGACATCGAAGAAGGCGCCGATATCGTGATGGTTAAACCAGCATTGAGTTACCTGGATATTATTCAGCGCGTTAAAACTACTTTCAATATTCCGATTGCTGCCTACAATGTGAGCGGTGAATATTCGATGGTAAAAGCGGCCGCTGCCAATGGCTGGATTGACGAAAAACGGATGGTTCGCGAAATCCTGACTTCCATCAAACGCGCAGGATCTGATATCATCATTACTTATCATGCCCAGGAAATAGTGAAAGAACTGTAAAGGCATAGAGCCAGAAGCGTGGGGCAAAGAAAAGTCGCAGTGTTCAGTCACAGTTTGCAGATAACACGTAACTCACTAAAAAAACAAACAGATGAAAAACTACATTCAAAGCATTGCGGCTTTTCAGGAAGCCCAAAAACATATTCCGGGCGGAGTAAATTCACCCGTTCGTTCGTTTAAAAGTGTTGACGGTGATCCTTTGTTCATCGCCAGCGCCAAAGGAGCAAAAGTATTTGATATCGACGGTCACGAATACATCGACTATGTTGGATCGTGGGGCCCAATGATTTTGGGACACGCCCATCCTGATGTGATCATGGCCATTCAGAAAACTGCAGCCAAAGGAACCAGTTTTGGTGCCCCTACCCTGCTCGAAACCGAAATGGCATTGCAAATTAAGAAGATGGTGCCTTCCATCGAAAGTGTTAGAATGGTTAACTCCGGAACAGAGGCTACCATGAGTGCACTGCGACTGGCTCGAGGATATACAGGCCGCGATATGGTTATCAAATTCGAAGGATGCTACCACGGTCACAACGACAGTTTCCTGATCAAGGCCGGTTCAGGCGCATTGACCTTTGGAACGCCAAATTCACCCGGAGTTACTTCAGGAACAGCAAAAGATACATTGACCGCCCGTTTCAACGATCTCGATTCTGTTAAGGAATTGTTTATCAGAAATCCTGAACAAATTGCCGCCGTTATCATTGAACCGGTGACCGGCAACATGGGTGTGGTAATTCCTGAAGCTGAATTTATGCAGGGAGTTAGGGAACTTTGCACCAAAAACGGGACTGTCTTGATTTTCGATGAAGTGATGACAGGTTTCCGACTTTCAAAAGGAGGTGCACAACAAATTCTCGGAATCACTCCCGACCTGACTTGCTTTGGGAAAATCATCGGCGGTGGATTACCCGTTGGCGCTTATGGCGGCAAACAGGAAATCATGGACAAATTAGCGCCAAAAGGCCCTGTTTATCAGGCTGGAACGCTCTCTGGAAATCCGCTTGCAATGTCTGCCGGACTTACTACTCTGAAAATTCTGGACGAAACCGATGGTTTTTACGACATGCTCGAAGAAAAATCGGCACGCCTGGGCGACGGAATCAAAAAATGTCTGGAAGACCTGAATTTTCCAGGTGTTTTAAATCGCGTAGGATCCATGTTCACACTATTCTTTACTGAAGAAGCAAAAGTGAATTCGTTTGCCGATGCTTGTCGTTGCAATACCGCCACTTACGCCAGATTTTTTAAAATGTCTTTGGAGAGTGGTGTCTATCTTGCGCCATCGCAGTTCGAAGCCGGATTTATGTCGGCTGCACACACCTCGAAAAAGATCGACAAAACCATTGAAGCAACTTATGAGGCGCTGAAGGTATTGAAAGGTATATAATTGATATTCAACAACAACTAAAAACAAAATAAAACTGGCAGCATTTTTGAAGTAGTACTTGTGCTGAAAAAATTGAAAACGAATTTCAGCAAAAACAGGAAACAATTAATACTTACGATCATGAAAACAAAAATTGGAATCTTAGTTTTAGCTTTAAGCACAAGCTTCTTCAGTTTGCAGGCACAACGAACGGTAACAACCGCACGTGCAACCAGTTACGACATAAGCGACAACCTGGATCTGGATGCAGTGGCTTCCATTTTCGGTGATTCAGAAAATCTGGAAGACTTTGAACGCAGACTGAACGATCCGGATAACCGGATTTCGAACCTCGACCTGAATGAAGATGGTTACATTGACTATCTCCGGGTACTTGAAAACTCATCTGACCGCAATTCACTGGTGGTTGTACAGGCAGTTTTAGACGAAGATGTTTATCAGGACGTTGCAACCATTGAAATTGAAAGGGTACAGAACGGAAATCCGCGTGTACAAATTGTTGGCGACTCTTATATCTATGGTTCAAATTACATCATCGAACCAATGTATGTTCGCACACCGTTGATTTTCTCCTTTTTCTGGAGTCCGCGATACGTTACTTACCATTCGCCATACTATTGGAATTATTACCCCAGTTGGTACAGTTATTACAGACCTTATTCTCCGTTCAGATATCAAAGGGATGTATATGTTCATATTAACAGGTACAATACCTATTATCGTGCAGACACCCGGAATATTTATTTTTCAGGAGACAACTACAACCGTATCCGTAGAAGTGATTATGCATCGAGGTATCCGAACCGCACTTTTGAGAGCCGCAATGCAGGCGTAAAAAATCGTTATGAACTTGACCAAAGAAGACCAAATAACCAGATGAGCCGTCAACGGAGCTCTGATGTTCAGCGGTCAAATAACCGTCAGTATCAGAATAACAGCAGAATCAATTCCGGAAGCAATGAAAGACAAAGGAATGTAAACGAGAGCAGAAGTCGTGTTTCGAATGTTCAATCCGGATCAAATCGCCGGGGAGGTAACGAAATACAGCAGTCAAATAACCGTCAGTATCAGATTAACAGCAAATCAAATTCCGGAAGCAATGAAAGGCAAAGGAATGTAAACGAAAGCAGACGTCCGGGTTCGAATGTACAGTCTGGAACAAATCAAAACAAAACAAGGGAAAACAGCAATATAAATACTACCCGTGAGAGATCAAACTCTTCGAACGGACAAGTACAAATGAAGTCGGCCAATGGAAATCAGGGCAGTTCTGTTTCAAGAAGCCAATCTTCATCAACACCAAACAGAGCTGCAACCCAGGTTCAGTCAAATAAGCGAAATACTGATTCGCGAAGCCAATCGGTATCAAGGCCAACGCCAAACAGGTCGCAAGATAGGGTTGCTCCACAAAGAAGTTCTGCTCCGAGAGAAAAATCAGCTTCAGTAGCAAGACAGAGCAGATCAAATACTGAAGTTAAACAAGCTTCGCAAAGTGAAAGAAGATCTGAATCACCAAGAAGTGAGGATAAAAAAGAAAGCGGGAACAGCAGAAGAAGATAAGATTTCTAAATTTAAAATTATATAACTTGACTACAAATTCGATTCTACTAAAAACACTCCGGGGAGAAAAAACCGAACGGCCACCGGTTTGGTTTATGCGGCAGGCGGGCAGAGTGTTGCCTTCGTACATGAAAATTAAGGAAAATTATACGTTCTGGCAGATGATGCAGAATCCGGAAGTAGCGTCCAAAGTGACGCTACTTCCTATTGATGATTTAGGGGTAGATGCCGGGATCTTATTCTCCGATATTTTGGTTATCCCACATGCTTTGGGCATGGGACTGGAATTCAACGACAGTGGTCCGGTTTTCGATCAGCCACTGGCATTTCGGGAAAATCCGCTGATTGGACTTCAACCCGATCCGACCAAACTGAATTATATTTATTCGGTTATTGACCAAATCGTCCGCACAAAAAAAGAAGACACTCCGTTGATCGGATTTTGCGGCGCACCTTTAACGGTTTTGCTTTTTATGCTTCAAGGCTTGGGCCGGAAGGGTGATTTCCCTGATGCAATTAAATTCATCTATCAAAACAAAGAAACTACCCGTCAACTGATTGATGTGGTGACCGAACTTTCAATTGTTTATGCGCAAGGGCAAATTGAACACGGAGTTGATGTTTTCCAGTTATTTGATACACATGCAGGATTGATTCCTGCGGACTTGTATCAGGATCTGTTCATGCCTTCGATCCGGAGAATTGGTGATGCTGTGCGTGAAAAAGGAATTCCGTTTATTTTCTTTCCCAAAGGACTGGGAACTGGAATTGCTGGTCTTTCGCCCGATGATTGCGACTTTTTAAGCATCGACTGGCAAACACCGCTTGATACAGCCCGGAAAATCGTTCACCCAAAAATTGGATTACAGGGAAATGTTGATCCGCGCTTGTTGTATTCAAGCCAGCCTGAAATTGAAAAGGCTCTGCAACCTTACATCGAATTTGGAAAAAACAATCAAAACTGGATTTTCAACCTTGGTCACGGTTTTATGCCGGGAATTTCTGTTGAAAACGCCCGGTTTCTGGCAGATTGGGTAAAAAGAACAGATTGGAAAAGATAAGCTATGATTAACCGCGAATTACTCGAAAAATACAACCATCCGGTTCCCCGGTACACCAGTTATCCACCGGCCAATTTCTTTACTGACGAATTTGGTCCGGCAAACTATTTGAAGGCCGTTGACGATTCAAATGGATGGAAGCCACAGAATATTTCCATTTACATTCACATTCCGTTTTGCCTGAAAATGTGCTTTTTCTGCGGATGCAATTCTTATGCATTGCGTCAGAAGGAAGTGGTTGATGCATACCATAAAGCCCTCCTTCAGGAAATTAAAATGGTGACATCGAGGCTCGATAAGAACAGAAAAGTATCACAAATTCATTACGGCGGAGGCACGCCAAACGCCATTCCGGTTGAGTACCTCCAGGAAATCAACGAATTACTGTTTTCAACTTTTCAGTTCATTCCTGATCCTGAAATTGCCATCGAAGTTAACCCAGCATATCTCACTTTCGAACAGATGACCGGACTTAAAAAAGCCGGGTTTAATCGGTTCAGTCTTGGAATTCAGGATTTTGACACTGAAGTATTGGATGCAGTAAACCGCGATAAACCCGGAATGCCGGTTCAGGAGTTAATGGCGTTTCTTAAACAGGATTCGCCGGAAATAGCTGTGAACCTCGATTTTATATATGGTTTGCCCAAGCAGACTGCCTTAAATTTTGCCGAAACCATTAAGAAAGCCATCGAACTGAAGCCCGATCGGTTGGTTACTTTTTCTTATGCACATGTGCCATGGGTGAGTAAAATTCAGAAGAAACTGGAGAAAGTCGGACTTCCGGCCAGCGACGAAAAAATCAAGATGTTCGAAGCAGCGTATTCGCTTCTGACACAAAAAGGCTACGAGGCAATTGGAATGGATCATTATGCCAATGCAAATGACGAACTCACCATTGCCCGCAAAAACAAACAACTGCACCGCAACTTTCAGGGTTATTGCACCCGCCGGACCACCGGCCAGGTGTATGCTTTCGGAGTTACCGGAATCAGCCAGTTGAGCGGAGTTTATGCCCAGAATACCAAATCAATAGACGAATACATTGCCAAAATAAACGTGGGAGAACTAACGACCATCAAAGGTTATGCGCTCACCGATCAACAAGTAATTGTGCGCGAAGTAATCAACGAACTGATGTGCAACGAGCAGATCGTATGGAACGGAATCGGTGAACGTCTCGGATTCTCTTCCGAAGAAATAAAAAAGAATACAACCTACAATCCAGAATTGCTTCAACAATTTGAAACTGATGGAATTATCAGCCTTTCAGAAGAAAAAATACAGATTACCCCTGATGGCCAATTGTTTATCAGAAATGTTGCTGCTTCATTCGATCCGCTGACCCAGGCAGGACAAACCAATTTTTCAAAACCAGTATAAATATTTACGATTAAATAATTTACGATTTACAATTTTAATCACAGTCAATCAACATATCAGAGATTTTTTAACGCAACACAACATTTTATAATCACGTTATCATGGCTGAATCGCAAAAAATCGAAGTTGTTATTGTTGGCGCCGGATTGACCGGTCTGACAATAGCTTTGTACCTTAAGAAAGCTGGAATTAATTTCCTTGTCATCGATAAATCCGGAAAAACCGGCGGAGTGATTCAAACCATTAGCGAGCGGGGTTTTGTGTACGAAACAGGTCCAAATACGGGTGTAGTTTCGAATCCTGAAATGACCGAATTATTTGAGGAACTGGCAGGAAAATGCACACTCGAAGTTGCTGATCCCAATGCCAAACGCCGTCTGATCTGGAAAAACAACCAATGGAATGCACTTCCTTCAGGATTTTGGTCGGCCATTACAACACCACTTTTTACATGGTACGATAAATTCAGGATTCTGGGCGAACCTTTCCGCGCAAAAGGAACCGATCCTAACGAAAAACTGGCAGAACTTGTCAAACGCAGGATGGGGCAAAGTTTCCTCGATTATGCCATCGATCCGTTTATCTCCGGAATTTACGCCGGCGATCCGAATAAATTGGTTACCCGGTATGCGCTTCCTAAACTTTGGAATCTGGAGCAGGAATACGGAAGTTTCATTCGGGGAGCCATCAAAAAAGCCAAACTTCCGAAAGACGAACGCGATAAAAAAGCTACAAAAGAAGTATTTTCGGCCAAAGGTGGACTGAGTCGCATGATTGATGCTATGACCGAAACAGTCGGCCCGGAAAACATCATGCTTTCGGTTGAGAACACCTTGGTGAAACCAGCATCAAACGGATTTCAGTTACAAATTACCACTCCGGAACAAATGATTTCGCTGGAAACAAAACACCTGATAACGACCTGTGGCGGATACGCATTGGCTGGGTTATTGCCTTTTCTGAATGATGAGGAAATCGCACCGTTTAATGAACTGAAATACGCTGCTGTTACGCAGGTTTTGCTCGGATTCAACAAATGGAAAGGCATGTCGCTGAAAGCTTTTGGCGGATTAGTCCCGGGAAAAGAAAATAAAAATATACTTGGGGTATTATTTACATCTTCGTTTTTTGAAGGCCGTGCAACAAAAGGAGGAGCACTTTTATCTGTATTTATGGGAGGAACCAAACGCCCCGATATTGCAGAAATGGATAATTACGAGATTGAGTCGCTTCTGAACAAAGACCTTCCGCGAATGCTAAGTAACCGCTCATTAAGTGCCGACATGACCCGCATATTGCGATACCCGAAAGCCATTCCACAATACACCGAAAGCACCGGTCGCCGTTATGAAATGATAGAACAACTTCAGCAAAAATACCCGGGATTGGTTTTAGCCGGAAACATCCGCGATGGCATTGGAATGGCCGACCGTGTAAAGCAAGGTCGTACTATTGCAGAAAGATTGATTACAAATATTCGCAAAAAGAATTAAATTGCGTAACTGATAAAGAACAATAATTGATTGTAAATAAACACATTAAAACATTGAATTGCAGCATTCCTGGACTTATGACTCCGGTTTCCGGTCTTCGGTCTCTGACTTTTAACTCGAATTTATGATAAAACTTACGATAGACAACCACACCGTTGAAGTTCCTGCTGGCACTTCAGTTTGGCAAGCTGCGAAATCCCTTGGTATAGATATTCCGACCATGTGTTATTTGGAAGGAACCGAGCATTTTACCTCGTGCATGATTTGTCTGGTAAAAGATGCTAAGAACGGACGGTTTTTCGCTTCGTGTTCTACTCCTGCTTTCGAAGGACAATCGATTATCACCAACGACGAGGAAACAATTGAATCGCGGAAAGCTGCGCTTGAATTGTTGTTGAGCGAACATGTGGGCGATTGCGAAGCGCCCTGCCAGTTGGTTTGTCCGGCGCACATGAACATTCCGCTGATGAACCGACTGATTGCCAAAGGCGATTTTGCTAAGGCGCTTGAAGTGGTGAAACGCGACATCCCTTTGCCATCAATTTTAGGTCGTATTTGTCCGGCTCCGTGCGAGGCCGGTTGCCGCCGCAAACAGGTGGACGAAGCTGTTTCGATTTGTTTACTGAAACGGTATGTGGGCGATGAAGATTTGAAAAGCGGGAAACCCTATTTGCCTCAACTAGCCAAACTTTCAGGCAAAAAAGTAGTCATTATTGGCGCTGGTCCTGCCGGATTGGCTGCTGCATATTATTTGCAGATCAAAGGCCATCAGGCTGTAATTTTTGAGAAAAATAGTAAGGCTGGAGGAGAGTTGCTTCAGATTGATCAGGAAATTTTACCCAATGAAGTTGTTGAACAGGAAGTGGCTCAAATTGTGGCAACCGGAGTTCAAATCCGACTGAATGAAACGATTAATGATAGCCGTTTTGCTGAATTGCAGAATGAGTTTGATGCGGTAGTTGTGTCTAACGGAACTATATCGGAAGGAAATTTGTCATTTGGATTAAATACAACCAAGGCTGGGATTACTGTTGAAAAGACCAGTCATGCTACTTCTTTACCAAAAGTTTTTGCTATTGGTCATTCGGTTCGAACTTCAAAACTGGCTGTGCGATCGGTTGGACAAGGGAAAGAGGTTGCGACTGTCATCGATAATTATTTCAAAACTTCTGAAGTAAAAGGCTATCCTGTTCGGTTCAATTCAAAGTTTGGGCGACTGGCTGAAGCTGAGTTTATTCAGTATAAAAAGGATTCTGAAACTGCACCGCGCCAAAAAGCTGGCAAGGAAGGATTTACCCGTGAAGATGCTATCCGCGAAGCCAAACGTTGTATGCACTGCGACTGCCGCAATCCGGAATCGTGTGTGTTGCGCGAATTGTCTGACCGGTATCATGCTGTACAGAAACGTTTCCAGAGCGAGGAACGCTGGAATGTGGAAAAATTCATTCACCGCGAAGGAATTGTTTACGAACCCAATAAGTGCATCAAATGTGGAATTTGTGTACGCTTAACCCGCCAGCATCAGGAGGAATTTGGCTTTACCTTTATTGGTCGTGGTTTCGATGTAAAAGTGGGCGTTCCGTTCAACGAAAGCGTTCAAAAAGGATTGGAAAAAACGGCTGTAATTGTGGCAAAAGCTTGTCCTACAGGGGCGCTGTCGATGTTTATTGTTGAAGAACAAATCTAAATATAACTAAATAACCTGTTATGAGAACCATCTTTTTAAGTATTGTTTGTGTTTTGTGTATTACCTTTTCTGCTGAAGCAAAATTAAAGGTGCTCATTGTTGACGGACAGAACAACCACGAAGTATGGCCCAAATCGACCATCATGATGAAACAATACCTGGAAGAAACAGGTTTGTTTACGGTGGATATCAAACGAACAAAGTTCACTTGGATGGGAGGACGTGAAAAAGCATATCTTCCTTTGGCTGGTGTGGGTGAAACACAGGATTTGAAAGAACCAAAAACTGATCCTGATTTTATTCTTTCTTTCAAAAAATACGATGTGGTCATTTCAAATTTTGGGTGGCGAGCTGCCGATTGGCCTGAAGCCACCCAAAAGGCGCTGGAAAAATACATGAAAAAAGGTGGTGGTTTTGTTTCGGTACATGCCGCAGATAACTCGTTTCCGACATGGCTGGAATACAACAAGATGATTGGACTAGGCGGATGGGGTGACCGGAATGAGAAAGATGGCCCCTACGTTTATTATACCAATGAAGGTGAATTGGTTCGCGATCCTTCACCGGGCAGCGCAGGAGCACATGGACCGCAACATATTGTCCCGGTTACCATTCGTGTTGCCGATCATCCCATTACGAAAGGTTTGCCCAAGGTTTGGCTGACTGCCAAAGACGAATGCTATGCCAAATTGCGTGGTCCGGGTGAGAACATGATCGTTTTGGCTACAGGTAAAGATATGTCGGAAAAAGCTCCAACCGACAGGCACGAACCCATTCTGATGGTGTTAACCTATGGGAAAGGACGTATTTTTCATACCACACTCGGACACGATGACTATTCTTGCGAAGGAGTAGGTTTTATTACCACTTTCGTCCGCGGAGTACAATGGGCTGCAACCGGTAAAGTAACGCTGCCAGTCCCGGCTGATTTTCCCACTTCGGAAGAATCAAAAAGCCGTAAATTTGAGCTGAAAAAATAGTTCTTAATGGCCTCAATCTAAACTATTGGAAATATGCAGATTAACCTCATTGAAGGTTTCTCTGGCTTTTAAGATTCTATATTTCACCAATTCCTGTCGTTCCGAATGATTCATAATATTTGGCCATCCTTTAGAACATTTTCATAAAAAGGTGTAATTCGGTGCCTGGTTTCCCAATCTTTTTTGGGAAAAACCAAAGGACTAATAATAGTTCCTGTTTCAAATTCATACAAAGGATATTGAATTCTCTTTTCATCGATTCTTGTGATTTTTTCCTGATTAAGCAGGACCAGTAAATCAACATCGGAATCATCTCTGTAATCACCCCTGGCATAAGACCCATATAAAATTAATATGGCATCCGGATCAGTAGAATTTACATATATTTTGATTAATTGTAATATGTAGTTTTATCCTTCATGCACCAAATATAAACATTTTAGAAGAAATGGTGTGTTTCGGCTTTTAGACATTTATTTTTCAACTTCAATATAGGCTGAACTAATATTTCAGCATTCAGTTTTATTAACAAATCTAATAGCTTTGAATTGAACATTTGGCAGGTTTTATATGAAGCGTTTACTATTTTTATACCATAAAATCAAATATCAATTCTAATCCAATGATTATAAAAAGACTTCTGCTATTCATATTTATAAATACGCTCCTATTGGGTTTCCTTTCTGCCCAATCTTCCTGGTCTATCTTCCGCGGAAACCAACAGCTTTCGGGTGCGATTTCTGCCGTTATTCCGGAGAAACCTAAGCTGTTGTCCTCGTTTCAAACGGGCGATGACATTAAAGCTTCACCAGTTATTTCAGGGCAAACGATTTTCTGCGGATCGACCGACGGAACGATGTATGCCATTGGTTTCGATGGGAAACAGAAATGGAAATTCGACTCCGGAAATGCCATTGAAGCACCGGCTTTGTTGCTGGATGGTTCGGTTGTGTTTGGTTCACTCGATGGCATGTTTTTCAGGCTCGACGAAAAAACGGGCAAGCAAATCTGGAAATACAAGACTGATAACCAAATCATGGGATCGGCTAACTGGTTGAAAGTTGGTAGTCAATATCGGCTGGTGGTTGGCAGTTACGATTACAACCTGCATGCGGTAGGTTTTGCCAAAGGCGACAGCATCTGGCAATACGAATCGGATAATTACATTAACGGAGCACCGGGAATTTATGGTAAAAATGCGGTGTTTGGTGGTTGCGACGGTTTTGTGCATCTGGTGAACATCGAAACTGGTAAAGTGTTTAAAAAGATCAAGTTGGAAACCTACGTGGCTTCATCGCCGGTAATTGATGGCAAGTTTGCTTATGTGGGCGATTACGAAGGTAAATTCTTTAGCATCGATTTGGAGGCAGGAAAAATCGCATGGATGTACGATGATAAAGAGAAAAATCTGCCCTTCATCGCGTCTCCGGCTATAAGCGGTAATTTCATTGTCATCGGAAATCAGGATAAGTTTATTTACTGTTTCGATAAAAGTACCGGAAAAGTAGTTTGGAAGATAAAAACCAGCAACCGGGTAGAATCGTCGTCGGTGATTGCCTCCGGAAAAGTAGTTACCGGAACCATGGACGGAATGCTTTACATTCATGACCTGAAAACCGGCGCTGAATTGTGGAAATACGAACTGGGCAGCCCGATCATTGGAAATCCGGCAGTCGTTTCAGGAAAGATTGTGGTTGGTGCTGGAGACGGACGGATTTATATTTTTGGCAGCTAGCAACTAGCCGCTAGCTTCTGGCTTTTCCAAGTTGCCGGAAGATAACTGCCAGCAGCTTTTTAACAGATGTAATTCAATCATTCTTACGATATGAAAATCGCACAAATAATTCCGGGTTCGGGTGGTAGTTTTTACTGCGGAAACTGTATGCGCGACAGCAAATTTGTAAAAGCGCTAAAAGATCTGGGTCATCAGGTCATTAAGGTGCCGTTGTATCTGCCTATTTTTGATGATGCCCACGATCTGGATGAAGTGCCGGTTTTTTACGGGGCAGTAAACCTTTACCTCAAGCAGCAATTCCCCATTTTTAGGCATATGCCTGCGTTTGTAGAACACGCGCTCGACTCGAAAAGTGTGTTGGAAATGGCTGCACGAAAGGCCGGTTCAACCCGTGCGAAAGGGTTGGAAGGAATGACCATTTCGATGTTGCAGGGTGAAGATGGTGGCCAAAAAGAAGAACTTGAACGACTGGTCGATTGGCTGGCTGATGAGGCCAAACCCGATGTGGTTCACCTCTCGAATGCGTTGCTGTTGGGGCTGGCTCACCGGATTAAACAGCGAATGAACATCACGGTGATTTGTTCGCTTCAGGACGAAGATGTGTGGGTGGACGCAATGGAAGATCATTTTCGCAAAGAAGTTTGGGATTTGATGAGCGAACGAGGCAAAGATGTAGATGTGTTTATTCCCGTCAGCAATTATTTTGCTTCGGAAATACATCAGCGTATGACAATTCCTGAAAATAAAATGCAAACCGTTCATTTGGGCGTCGATACGGCCGATTATGCACCAAAACCGATTGCAGGAAAGGGACCAATGATTGGCTACCTTTCGCGGATGTGCGAAGAAAACGGTTTGGCTGTTTTGGTCGATGCCTATATTTTACTCCGGAAAAACCCTGAATATTCAGCGGTTCAGCTTAAAATTACCGGTGGAAAAACCGGTGACGACCTGCAATTTATTAAAGAGCAAAAACAAAAACTGGCCAAAGCAAAACTCGAAGCCGAAGTATTTTGGGTCGATGAATTTGAAGGTGATGAGCGACAGAAATTTTTCGATTCGGTTCGCCTGATCTCGGTTCCGGTGCTGAATGGCGAAGCTTTCGGCTTGTACATGCTTGAGGCGATGGCTTCCGGAATTCCGATGGTTCAGCCTGCTTTGGGCGCTTTCCCCGAAGTGATTGAAATCAGCGGCGGCGGAATTGTTTTCGGCGAAAATAAACCGGAATTATTGGCGAAAGCCCTTGGTGAACTTATTTTCGACGATGCCCGCCTTCAGGAATTAAGCGCCGCCGGAATTGCCGGAGTGAAAGCCCATTTCGATATTCATGCACAAGCCAAAAAGATGGTGGCAGTTTATGAAGGCGTATTAAAGTCATCCTGAATTTGTTTCAGGATCTCCACATATAGAATAACAGACCCCGAAATGAATTCGGGGTGACGTTTAATATAAAGAGATATGTTATTGAAACTCGAAAAAATATCCAAATCCTATTCGAAAGATCGTACGATTCTCGATCAGCTTGATATGGAAATCCATACCGGAGAACGGATAGCGATTGTCGGGCCTTCGGGTTCCGGAAAAACCACTTTACTGAATCTGATAGGAACTTTGGATCGTCCCGACTCAGGTAAAATGTACTTCGAAAATAAGGATTTATCGGTATTTTCAGATCAGCAACTGGCCGCATTCCGTAATGAAAAGATCGGTTTTGTGTTCCAGATGCACCACCTGTTGCCGCAACTCACTTTGCTCGAAAACATTCTTTTGCCAACGCTGACCGACAAAAAACTTCATGGAAAAGAAACGGTTGAACGTGCTCGGAAATTGATTTCCAGAATGGGACTTTCTGAGGTTTCGCATCAAAAGCCTTCGGAATTGTCGGGTGGCGAGTGCCAGCGCACTGCTGTTGCCCGCGCGTTGATCAATCGCCCCGGACTGATTTTGGCCGACGAACCAACTGGCGCACTTGATCAGAAATCTGCTTTTAACCTGACCGATTTGCTGGTCGAACTGAATCAGGAAGAAGGAGTAACCCTGATTGTTGTGACTCACTCGATGGATGTGGCGAAAAAAATGGATCGGATTTATCAGTTGGAAAACGGAAAACTCATGGAATCTTGAATCCTGAATCTCGAATCTTGAATGGCGCATAGATGGCAATTAACTCAAGACTCAAGATTCTAACCTTCTAATATTCAAATATGGCTAAATACATCTCCATACTTCGCGGAATTAATGTGGGCGGAAATCGAAAGATTCTGATGGCCGACCTGAAAAATATGTTTGAAAAGTTGGGTTTTGGGAATGTTCAAACCTACATCCAAAGTGGAAATGTGATTTTAGACTATGAAAAAGTGGTATCCGGCGCTGAATTGGAACGACTGATTCAGCAGGCTATTTCTGAAAACTTTAAATTTGATGTTCCGGTGATTGTCCGGACAGCTGCTGAAATAGAGGAATCCATTGCCGGCAATCCGTTCTGGAAGGAAAAAGATGCTGATATTGAAAGACTTCACCTAACCTTTTTGAAGAAATGGCCTGTTGCTGAAAGACTTGAAAAACTAATTGGTCTTGAATTTTTACCTGATCGTTTTCAAATCATTGGAAAGGATACTTTTATCTTCTGTTCAACCGGGTACAGTGATTCAAAACTAACCAATCAGTTTTTCGAAAGCAGATTAGGAACTTTGGCAACAACCCGAAACTGGAAAACGGTTATCAAATTGCATGAAATGATAACATCGAATGACTGAAGGGCTTGTAGATTCGTGGTATCTTTTGCCGGCTGCTTTAGCGTTCGACTGAGCTCACGCCGAAGTCTGACGGATTGCATGGCAAATGTAGCTAGTGGCTTTAGCCACAGATTATCAGGGCTAAAGCCCAAACACATTGGAGTATCTTCATGTCCATTGCATGAATGCAACGGCAAAGGATATCGCGATGATCATAAGTTGAGTATTTATCCTTTGCCGTTCGGCTTTAGCCAACGGAAATTGAATTATTAAAAATAATATTGTTTAAATATGTACATTTTCAAACTCATACTGAAATCTGCCTGGTTCTACCGAAAGCTAAACCTGACGATTATCCTCGGAATTGCTTTAAGCACGGCCATTCTGGTTGGTGCGCTCATCATTGGCGATTCGGTGAAATACAGCTTGCAGCAAATCACTGTTCAGCGACTGGGTAAAACTTCGCAGGTGATTACGGCTGGCGAACGCTTGTTTGGGCAGCAATTGGCCGCAGAATTGGCTGCAAAAACAGGCGTCGAAACCACTGCTATGCTTCGTGCCAATGGTTTCGGTGTGATTGACGGCGGCGACATTCGGATCAATCAGTTGGCAGTTTGGGGAGTCGATTCTACGTTACAACATTTTGCCAATGTTTCTGAATCTTTTATTCTGAATGGAAATGAAGTGGCGATAAATGAAAATTTAGCGTCATTGGCAAAATTAAAAGTGGGCGACGAATTTTTGCTCCGGCTGAATAAACTGAATACGTTTCCGGCAAATACGCCTTTTGTTTCAGAAGAGGAAACGACTGTTTCGTTCCGCGTTTCGGTGGCCCGAATTCTAAAATCGGATGAATTGGGGAATTTCAATCTGCAAAATATACAGTCCGCACCACGCAACGTTTTCCTAAACCTGCAATGGCTGAACGAACAGATGGGACTTCAGCAAAAAGCAAATGTGTTGTTGATTGCCGAAGGTGTTACCGGAGAAGAACTGATTCAAAACCTGCAAAAGAGCTGGAAACTGGATGATGTGAATCTGGAAATCCGGGAAAATACGGAGCTGAATTACACCGAACTGATTTCGAATCGTGTGTTTGTTGAACCGGTAGTTGAGCAATTTTGCCTTAATCAGATTCCCGGTTCACAAGCCATTTTCAGTTATTTCATCAACGAATTCATCCTGAACGGAAAGCAAACGCCTTATTCGTTTGTGTCGTCCGATCCCAATCTTTCCGAAACCCAAATGACTGTGAGTAACTGGCTGGCCGATGATTTGAGCATAAAAATGAACGACACCATCCGGCTTTCGTATTTTGAAGTTGGTCCGCTTCGTCGCTTGGCTTTGAAAGACACATCGTTTGTGGTCGCACAGATATACGAACTGGCGGGAGAAAAGGCTGATGTAAATCGGATGCCAGTCATTCCGGGGCTTTCTGATGCGGGCAATTGCCGCGACTGGAAAACCGGAGTGCCTGTGGATTTGAAAAAAATCCGCACCAAAGACGAAGATTACTGGAAGGCGCATAAAGGTACTCCGAAAGCTTTTGTATCGCTCGAAACGGCGCAAAAACTATGGGGAAACCGTTTTGGTCAATCGACAGCTATTCGTGTGGATGGACTTAAAAAGGCTGAATTTGAAAACCAATTGCTGACCGGACTTTTGCCGGCTCAGCTTGGATTCGAGGTTCGTGATGTAAAAACCGACGGACTCGCGGCGGCCAGTGGCGGCACCGACTTCGGCGGCTTGTTTATCGGCCTCAGCTTTTTTGTGCTGTTTGCCGCGGTATTGCTGGCTTTCCTGTTGTTCAAACTGTACCTCGGATTTCGCAAAACGGAAATCGGAACTTTGACCGCACTCGGTTTTTCGTTTCCTGCTATCCGCAAATTGTTTGTGGCCGAAGCCTCGGTATTTGTACTGGTCGGTATTTTACTCGGCATTCCGTTCAGCATCTATTACAACCACCTGATATTAAAAGCAATCAATACCATTTGGGTCGATATTGTACGCACTTCGATTGTCAATATTCACATTCGTCCCGTTTCACTCATTATGGGAAGCCTGATTATTGCTGCAATGTCTTTCATTGCCATTTGGCTTATGCTGAACCGTTTCCTGAAAAACGAAGCGATTGCCTTGCAACGAAAACACATTTCAGGAAAAGAAAAGAGTGGAAAAAAATCGCTTTGGATTGGATTGATACTGATTGGATTTTCATTTATCATCTTGTTCTCGAAAGGTTTTCGGAGTGGAGAAATTAATCCTGAAATGTTCTTTATCAGCGGTTTTGGTTTGCTGCCGGGACTGATTTTGTTGTTCAATTTCTGGATGCACCGATTGGCTGTTCAGGAAAAAGCGATGCATTTTTCGCTGCGCACCATGCTGCTGAAACGGATTGCCGGGGAGCGCCGCCGTAACGTGATGATTGTGAGTTTCCTGTCGGTGGGCGTGTTTATGGTCGTCTCCACCGGACTGAACCGCAAAGATTTGACTTCAAAAGCAGAATTGCCTTCGTCGGGAACAGGCGGTTATGACTGGTTTGTGGAAACGACCATGCCGGTGCTTTTTGATGCCAACACACCAAAAGGCCGGGAAGAGCTCGACTGGCCTGCCGACGCACAGATTGTGCAGTTTCAGTCGCAACCCGGCGACGATGCCAGTTGTTTGAACCTGAACAAGATTTCGCGGCCTCGTTTGATAGCCTTCAATCCGACAGCTTTGGATGAGCGTTTGGCATTTACCTTTGCCACACGAACGGACGATCTGGATGCGCAACATCCGTGGCTGACACTGAACAAAACTTTAGCCGATGACGTGATTCCTGCTATTGCCGACCAAACGGTGATCCAGTGGGGACTGATGAAAAAAGTGGGCGATACGCTCATGTATAAAACCGAAGATGGAAAAGATTTGAAACTGAAACTGGTGGGCGGATTGGCCAATTCTGTTTTTCAAGGGAATGTAATCATTGCTGAAGATCATTTCAACCGGGCATTTCCGTCGGTGAGTGGCTCGAATGTATTTTTGATTGATGCGCCCGACAGTACACTGACTACCGAAGATTTGCAAACCGGAATGCGCAATTACGGTCCCGAAATCAGCCGCACAACCGACCGATTACTATCGTTTTACACCGTTGAAAATACGTACCTGAATATTTTCCTGATGTTGGGGGCGCTTGGGCTTTTAATCGGCACACTGGGACTTGGAATTTTAATCTTTCGCATCACTTTTGAACAGATTCCCGAATATGCTTTGCTGCTTTCTCTGGGTTTCTCCAAACCAATTATTCAGCGGATGGTGATGCGCGAAAAACTTTTTTTGATGATCGTTTCCGTTTTGATCGGCTTAATTCCGGCAGTGCTGAGCGGCCTGCCAACATTGATTTCTTCGCTCTATGCCAACCTGTGGATTTGGCTGCCAGCCATTTCTGTTTTGGTAATTTTAAGCGGAGCTATCTTTAGCTTTGTGGCTATACGAATGGCTTTTAAGCAGAATTTGGTGCAGGCGTTGAGGAATGAATAACTTCTAAATGTGAGTCAAGGCCCACTCTAAGTGAAACCCTTGACTAAAACTTAAAAATCATCTATTTCACTTTCCAGACCAGCACATCAGCGGTTTTCATCGCTTTGGTTCCGATCATGATTTCGGCATTGGCCGGAAGGTTCATTTCGTAAACCTTGTCGGAGTAATTTACGGCAATTCCGAATCCATCGCGGTATTCGACCATCACGCCTTCCGGATAATTTTCAACCGGAATGCCTTGTTGTTTGTACAATTTGGTCAAAACCTGTTTTTCCAGATCGCCGGATTTTGAATCGACCCCGATGTAGGTAACCGTTCCTTTGCCCAGTTTGCGCGAAACAATGGCAGAAGTTCCGGCGTAAAAATCACCTTCGAAAGTCGCCCAGGTTTCAGTTCCCTGATTTGGTTTCAGTAAATCGCCCCAGCTTGTCCATGCATATTCCTGACTGTTGAACCTGATTTTATCAGGAGAATGCGGCATCAGCAAATCATACGATTCAATTTCTGCACCAATCAGTTTCCAGATAGGCTGAGCAAATTTGGCTTCCCACAAATGCCCGTTCCTATCCTGAAGTCCGGTGCGGGTGGTCATTACCAAATTTCCCCCATTTTCCGCATAACGGGTCAGATTGTCAATCATTTGCTGATCGATCATCTGGTAAGCAGGAACCAACAAAACCGGATAATTGGAAAAGTTGGTGATGTCGCGCACAAAATCAACCGGAGCGCCAAACGATTTCACTGCCTTGTAATATTTCAGAAAATGATTTTCAGTATTCCATTCGGTGGTTTGTTTGTTCAGGTTGATACCCATTACATTGTCGGCATTGAACAGGATTCCTGTTTTGCGTTGAAGGTATGGTTTCGGTAGTTCCGCCTTCGCATCGTAATTTTTCCGAAGTGTGCTTATATCTTTAATAAACTGACTGAATTCCAATCCACCCGGAGTCGGAGTCACGCCATCGGTACCCACAATTCCGTAGTGATAAGCTTCGTAACCGTAAAGTGGCGCACGGTAACGGTAGGTGCAGGTTAGTTTGCTACCACCGGCAAATACATGCCACAACCACAGGCGCATGGCTCCCGGTAGCGGTTGCGGGTTGATGCTTCCCCAGTTTACCTGACCAGGCTGAAGTTCCATTATTCCATAAGTGCCTTTCAGCGGACGGAAAAAATCGTTGGCCATTGCAATGCGCGAATATTCGCCAACGCGGTAACCTTTTGGGCCGATACCACGATCGCCACCATAAACCATGTAACGGGTATAAGCCACAAAATCAAGCTCTTTGCTCATGCCAACATAACCCACATCGTACATCGGAATGTAGTTGGAAGTGATATACTGATCTAGCGAGGTATATTTACGGAGAACGCGGGCTTGTTCGTCGAGGAATGTAGCTGTCTCCTCATCTGCAAAACGCAAATGGTCGAGCCTTTGGTGCAAATTCATTCCCCACTGACTGTGCAGCGGAATGTTTATTTCCTGAAAATCTGTGTAAGTTCCGCTCCAGAAATTGGTTCCCCAGGCTTTGTTTACTGCATCTATGGTTTTGTGTTTCTTTTTTACCCAGTCGCGGAAACGTTGCGGGGCATCTTTGCCATAATCGAGAAACTTGCGCGGCTCGTTGTCCAGTTGCCATCCAATTACACGTTTGTCTTTCCCGTAACGTTTGCCCAGTTCCTCAATCATTTTCATTGAATACGAGCGGTAATAATTGCTCGAAAAGGTGGCATGTTGCCGTCCGCCATGATCCATCTGTTTGCCATCTTCACCGGTAGCCAATACTTCAGGATGTTTGCGGACCAGCCAAACCGGTGGGGTAGCTGTCGATGTACACAAAATCACTTTCAGGTTGTATTTCGCGGCCAGTTGTAACGAGCGATCAAGCCATTTGAAATCGTATTTGCC
>DAITNH010000034.1:0-26741 GCA_036834745.1 Prolixibacteraceae bacterium | reverse complement strand
CCACCGGAGCCCGTTCGCGCGAATTGCCAAACCTGGAGCAGGACGGTGAAAAAATTATCGGATACCGCGAAGCAATGACTTTACCCAAACAGCCAAAATCAATGGTGGTAGTTGGTTCAGGAGCTATCGGCAGTGAATTCGCTTATTTCTATCAAAGCATCGGAACCGAAGTTACTTTGATAGAATTCCTGCCCAATGTGGTGCCGAACGAGGACGAAGAAGTTTCAAAGTTGCTTGAACGTTCATTCAAGAAAATGAAAATGAAAGTTTTGACCAATGCTTCTGTCGAATCGGTTGACACTTCAGGAAAATTGTGCAAAGTAACAGTAAAGACAAAAAAGGGTGAAGAGATTATCGAAGCCGAGATAGTATTGTCAGCGGTTGGAATTGCTCCGAATCTTGAAAATATTGGCCTCGAAGATTTAGGAATTGTGCTTGAAAATGGCAGAGTAAAGGTGAACGAATTTTACCAGACCAATGTTGAGACTGTTTTTGCCATCGGCGATATCATTGCCGGACCGGCACTTGCACATGTTGCTTCAGCCGAAGGAATTGTTTGTGTGGAGAAAATTGCAGGATTAAACCCCCACCCAATTGACTATTCGACCATTCCGGGATGTACCTACACCAATCCGGAAGTTGCATCGCTTGGAATGACTGAGCAAAAAGCAAAAGCAGCCGGCTACGAAATTAAGGTTGGCAAATTCCCATTCTCAGCAAGCGGAAAAGCAAGCGCTTCGGGACAAAAGGATGGCTTTGTGAAACTTATTTTTGATGCCAAATACGGAGAATTACTGGGCGCCCATCTGATTGGAGCAAACGTTACAGAAATGATTGCTGAATTGGTTGTGGCCAAAAAACTGAAAATTACCGGTCACGAACTGATTAAATCCATCCATCCGCACCCAACTATGAGCGAAGCCATTATGGAAGCAGCAGCGGCTGCTTATGGCGAAGTGATTCATTTATAAAATATTTTTGACAGAATTCATATTGAATAATCGACTTATAAATTCAAAATATAGTGCTCATTCTTTTAATGAATGTGTCTATATGAAAAAAGAATTAAAAGAATTAGAATGATTAATCGGAATAATAAAAAAAGTGTAAATTTCATGGAAATCAAATAACTTAAATCCTATGAAAATTCTATTTAGTTTATTCTTTGTGTTCTATTTCGGAATAACATTAATTGCCCAAACAACCATTACGGGTAATGTTAAAGAAGCCAAAACAGGAACCACAATGCAAGGTGTTAATGTTATTGTAGTTGGAAAATCCTTAGGGACTATAACAGATTCTGACGGTAATTACACGCTACAAGTAAAACAAGAGCCACCCTTTAGAGTTAAAGTTTCTATGATTGGCTTTGTCACCAGTATTATAGAAATTAATAATAATAACCAGGTTGCAAATATTAGTTTAAAAGAAACAGAAACTGAATTAAACGAAGTGATCGTATCGGCATCAAGAAATCCGGAACGGGTGAGGGAATCACCTGTTTCCATTGAAAGGATGGACATAAAGGCTATTCAAAATACATCATCGCCAAGTTTTTATGATGGATTGGAAAATTTAAAAGGAGTAGATGTAAACACAAATAGTTTCACGTTTAAATCGATTAACACCCGTGGGTTCGCAACATTTGCCAATACCCGGTTTGTTCAGATGGTTGATGGAATGGATAATTCATCCCCGGCATTAAATTTTGCCCTGGGAAACTTGCTGGGGATGTCTGAACTGGATGTTCATACGGTAGAATTACTTCCCGGGGCTTCGTCTGCATTATATGGAGCCAATGCTTTCAATGGGATTATGTTTATGAAAAGTAAGGACCCGTTTGAGTTTCAGGGAGTAAGTTTTTATGGCAAAACAGGTTATACTACGCAAAAAGCGGCAGGAACAAACCAATTTGTAGATGCAGGAGTAAGGGTAGCCAAAGCCTTTAGCGATAAATTCGCAGCAAAGGTATCACTTTCTTTCTTAAATGGAACAGAATGGTATGCTACGGATTATATGGACTATAACAATCCCGGTTTTGACAGAAGCAATCCTGCTTATGATGGATTAAATGTATATGGCGATGAAGTATCAACAAAACTGGATTTTAAACTTATTGCTTTGTCAAAGGGCGTGCCGGCACAAATAGCAAATTTAATGGCACCTCAAACTGTTTCAAGGACAGGGTACAATGAGGCTGATTTAATTGATTATGGAGCTGAAAGTATTAAAGCTGATATTTCATTCAATTACCGCCCAAACGGAGATGATCTGGAATTTATTTATAATGCTAAATTCGGTAGGGGAAACACGATTTACCAAGGTGCGAACAGGTATTCAATACAGGACTTCAACATGTCACAACATAAATTAGAAGTGAGGGATGATCATTTCTTTGTCAGGGCATATACAACCGGTGAATCTGCAGGGGATTCTTATGACACAAGATTTGCAGCGATTAATATTAACAGAAGTTGGAAGTCAGACACACAATGGTTTACTGATTATGCCGGAGCATATATTCAAACTTTCGTTGGTACAATGCAGGCAGGTGGAACGCCCAATTCAGTTACAATACATCAGGCTGCCAGGGCCTTTGCACAAACCGGGGCTTTGCTCCCGGGATCTAAGGGGTTTAATGATGCGTTTAATAAGGTAATTTTAGATCCTAACCTAGCCTCAGGGGCAAAATTTACCGATGACACCAGATTATACCATGTGGAGGCAAATTACAATTTTAGCCATTTAATTAAATTCGCAGATATCCAAGCCGGGGGTTCCTGGAGGCAATATTCTTTAAATTCTCATGGTTCAATTTTTACTGACTATGATGGAGCAATAAACTACAGTGAGATTGGAGCTTATACGCAGTTACAAAAGCAATTTGCAGACGACCATTTAAAATTTACAGGGTCTATACGTTATGATAAAGCCAAGAACTTTGATGGGCACTATTCCCCAAGGGTTTCTCTTTTATATTCTGTGGATGAGGAAAAAAACCATAATTTTAGGGTATCGTACCAAACAGGATTTAGAAATCCAACCACACAGGATTTGTATATTGGATTAGATGCAGGGAGAGCCATCTTAGTAGGATCTGCACCTGATAATCTTGACAGATATACCACTAATTCTTTAGGTGTTAGCACAACAGGCCAGGCATTAGGAAACCCGGCCACGGTAAAATTATCAGGGAGGGCTGCCTATGAAAATTCATTTTCATTATCATCAGTTTTAGCAGGAGCGCCTAAAAAATCTGGTTTTGAGTACGTAAAGCCAGAAAAAGTTAAAGCTTATGAAATTGGGTACAGAGGGGCATTTGGACATGTTTCAATCGATCTAAGTGGTTATTATAATCAATATGCAGATTTTATTGGAAATAAAACAGTGTTGGTCCCATATTATGGCAAAGCTGATTTTTCAGATATTCATCCTGTTGTTAAACAACCTAATGCCTTAATTGCACTTGGTAATGGAGACTATAAACCGTTTCAGGTTTATACAAATTCAGAAACCGAAATATCATCCTATGGGGTTGGGGTTGGATTGTCAGCAAAAATTTTCGAAGATTACAGCCTTGGCCTAAATTATACATGGTCTAAATTTGATTTTGACCAGCCAACAGATCCTGATTATAAAGCAAGCTTTAATACTCCGGAACATAAAATTAAAGCTTCGGTTGGTAATCCAAATGTTTTTAAAAACTTTGGGTTTAACGTAAACCTTAGATGGAATGATGAATATTTATGGGAATCAAGTTTCATCGATGCCATGGTCCCTTCAAACTCAGTTGTTGATGCTCAGATCAGTTATTCGATACCGAAATTGAAATCCGCCATTAAACTTGGAGGAGCTAATATTGGAGGCAACGAATATTTTAGTGCTCCCGGAACTGGTCATATTGGTTCTCAATATTATGCTTCTTTGACCGTCAACCTTTAGTTACTTATTCAGTACTTGATTTCCCAATAAAAGGGGTGCTTATTTATAATTATAATAGACACTTTTTTATTGAAATGAGGCAACCTTACAAATTACTTCAGGGATTCACCTATATTTACTCTTGAAATAAATTTAGAAACCCGATACCCTGATACAATGGAATTCAAGAATTATACATACCTGCTTTTGCTGATCGCTTCAATCGCGGTGCCATTGGTGCTTAGTTTCGACAAAAATGTTCAGTATTATAAAAACCTGAAATACATTTTTCCGGCAATTCTGGTAACTGCCGCTATTTTTTTGGTGTGGGACATCAAATTTACAGCGGCTCAGATTTGGAGTTTTAATACAGAATATACCATTGGTGTAAACTTTAAAGGAATGCCCATCGAAGAATGGCTTTTCTTCATTGTCGTTCCTTATTCCTGTGTATTTATTTATGAAGTCCTGAAATTTTATCTGAAGAAATACGAATATGCCAATCCTTTTCTGGTTCTCAGCCTGGTCCTGATGGTCGGCTTCGCACTGATCAGTTACTTTTTCAGGCACCAGGCATACACTTTTCTGACTTTTCTGTTTTCAACCGTTTATTTGGGATACACCGTTTTCAGAAACAAATTCAAACCATACATCACCAAGTTTTATTTCGCCTATTTTGTTTCGCTGCTCCCGTTTTTAGTCGTTAACGGAATACTAACATCCCTGCCTGTGGTCGAATACAATTCAGCCCATATCCTGAATATTAGAATTATAAACATTCCTGTCGAAGACTTTTCTTATTTGTTCCTGATGTTGCTGATGGTAACTACCATTTATGAATCACTGAAGGAAAGCAAATACTATTAATATGTATTCATTTGATGAAGAAATTAAAGATTGAAATACAGGTTACCATTTTAACCATCTGCATTGCAGTGGCTGTAATTATTTCAGGATATCTGGCATGGCAGAGCCTTTCCAAAATTGTTGATACTATCCACAAAGAAGCGCGTCCCGATCTCAAATTACTTCTGATCAAAGATATTGCTTCCGATTTAAATGAAGTCGAAAATACCATCCGCCTATACAGTCTGACCGGAGATGCAACTTTCATTAAGCCTTACAAGCAACAAAATACCACCATCCAGCAAAAACTATCCGATCTGGAAGTATATGCTGTTCCGGGCTCAATTGAAAAGCTTCACATCGATACCATCCGGCTACTGGTCAACCGCAAATTGCTGATTTTAGATGAAATACGGGCGCTGCATCGCTCAAAAGAAAATGCACACAGCTCTTTTACAGAACTTTATTCGAAGATTGATACCGCTATCATCCAACCCGATACAATCAGGTTCAAACAGGAAGAAAAGAAAAGTTTTTTCAAAAGGCTGTTCAGCAAAAAAGATACAAGCATCCAGCAACCCATTATCATTGATAAAAGCGGTGAAAAAGAAATCATCAAACAGGAAATTGCAGGTATCGAAAAACTGATTACTGTTCAGGCCAGACAATTGCAGGCAAAAGAAAAGCTCCTGTTCGAACGCAACATACAGGTCACCCAAATACTCGACCAACATATTTTCAGCCTTGAAGACAGCGAACAAAAACGTCTGGAATCCAAAACTCAGGAAGCGGATTCAATGGCGGCCCAAACCTACCAAAGGATGGCAATTTTCACAATTGGTGCTGTAATCCTGCTGATAATTATTTTGATCCTTTTCTTCAGAAATCTTCAGCGTAACAGAACTTATCAGCAAGTTCTGAAAAAAGCAAAAGACGAAGCAGAAAGTCTGGCCAAAGCAAAAGAGATGTTTGTGGCAACTGTCAGCCACGAGATGCGTACACCGGTAAATGCCATTTACGGGCTCACCGAACAAATGCTGCAAAAACCCAACTCGGTTGAAATGGTTGCCGATCTGGAAATTGTACATAAATCGGCGGAGCATCTTATTGCGCTTGTAAACGATACACTGGATTTTTCAAAAATAGAATCTCAAAAACTAAAAATTGAGCAAACTGATTTTTTTCCTGATGAAATCATCAAAGAGGTTCACACACTGCACAAACATTCGGCACAGAAAAAAGGTATTGAATTGATCGTCAGGAACAATGCCGATAAAAATCTGGCACTTCAGGGCGATCCGATCCGGCTGAAACAAATCCTGATAAATCTGATTACCAATGCCATAAAATTTACCGATAAGGGAAAAATCGAACTCACAGTTTCAGCCAAAGAAACTTATGATCTAAACTACCTTTTATACCTTGAAGTTTCGGATACAGGAATAGGCATTTCAAAAGAGGATCAACTGCTGATTTTTGATGAGTTTGTGCAACTGAATAATGGTCTCACCCAAAAACAGCGTGGTGCCGGACTTGGGTTGGCCATTGTAAAAAAACTGATCATTTTGCAAGATGGGAAAATTGACGTCGAAAGTGCGGTAGGAAAAGGAACTCGCTTTTCAATACAAATACCCTATCAAAAAGGAAACCCGGAAAACATTACAAAAAGGGTTAAGGAACAACTTCAAATTCCATCGTGGTTTAAAAAACTTCATTTCCTGATTGTTGACGATGAAGAATTCAACCTTTATCTGATTAAAAATATCCTGAATAAATGGGGCGTATTGTATACCGAAGCGTACAATGGCAGCGAAGCAGCAGAACTTGCAGAGAAAAACGTGTTTGACCTGATACTTATGGACATTCGAATGCCGGTGATGGATGGATATGAAGCAACGAAACTGATTTTACAGCATCGTCCATCGACCAAAATCATTGCATTGACGGCAACCAACAAATTAGCAGATATTGAAAAAATACAATTGGCCGGAATGAAGGCTTTTTTACTGAAACCATTTGCTGAATTTGAATTGTTAAGGGCTGTGTCGAAATTACTTCCGGAGAAAAGGGAAGAATCCATACCGGAGGCGATTGCAAAAGACACGTCGATCGATCTGGACGAACTAGAACGGATGTCAGGAGGAGATGCCGCATTTTTCAACGAGATGCTGAAAATCTTTATCCGTTCGAGCGAAGAAGCCTTGACGAAATTTCAACAGAATATCCAAAGTTCAGACTGGAGCGTCCTGGTTGAAACAGCTCACAAACTGGCCGCTCCGGCCAAACATTTGCAGGCAACTGTTCTTTATGAACATCTAAAAAGACTTGAGAATAATTCTCAGAACAGTGATCCGGAAGAAATAAAGAATTTGATCGCAAAAATTGAGCATGAAATCAGTTGCATCAATTCAATACTGAAACAAAAACTCAAGGCAGAATAGTGTAAAAGAATTATTTTTCTCAAAATGAGAATCTGAAATGCCGATTCTTAGTAACTTGCCGCTACCGAAAGAAATTCAAAATAACGAATCAACATAAAAATGCCCGAAAAAGCCTTCAAAATATTTGTCGTAGAGGATGATGAATGGTACAACAGGTTACTGGTTCATACCCTTTCGCTCAATCCCGATTACGAAATACAATCATTCACTACCGGAAAAGACTGTCTTGCAAATTTACATCAGCAACCGGATATTATTACTTTGGATTACCGGCTTCCCGACATGAAAGGACTGGAAGTGCTTAAACAGATAAAGGAAATTGACGAGGACATTCAGATAATCCTCATTTCGGAGCAGGACGACATTGAAGTGGTGGTTACTTTATTGCGGCATGGCGCTTACGACTACATCGTAAAGTCGAAAGATATCCGGGAGCGGTTGCTCAATACGGTCAGCAATATCAGGCAAGGCAGTAACCTGAAAAAGGAAATTGTAAATTTGCGGAAGGAAGTAACAAAGAAATACACCGACCAAAGTACCATTATCGGTAACAGCGCTGCTACCCAAAGAGTATTTGAACTGATTGAAAAAGCAACCCGAACCAATATCACAGTTACAATAACCGGCGAAACCGGAACCGGAAAGGAATTGGTTGCCAAAGCGATACACTACAACTCCAACCGCTCGAAACAACCGTTTGTCGCTGTCAATGTTGCAGCAATCCCAAAAGACCTGATTGAAAGCGAACTTTTCGGGCACGAAAAAGGTGCTTTCACCGGAGCCGCTTTCCGTCGGATTGGTAAGTTTGAAGAAGCCAACAGCGGCACCTTATTTCTCGACGAAATGGCCGAAATGGACATTTCATTACAGGCGAAATTATTGCGCGCCCTTCAGGAAAAAGAAATTATACGGATTGGCAGCAACAACCCGGTTAAAACTGATTGCCGGATCATCATTGCAACCAACAAAGATCTTCAGGAAGAAATCAAAAAAGGAAATTTCAGGCAGGATCTTTATTACCGGCTATTCGGGCTCCCTATTGAACTGCAACCTCTCCGCGAAAGGGGAAATGACGTGATCATATTGGCCAGGCACTTTATCGACTTGTTCTGTAAGGAGAACAACATGAAGCTAAAAAGCTTAACCCCTGAAGCCTCGACCCGTCTGCTTTCCTATTCGTTTCCCGGCAATATCCGCGAATTAAAGTCGGTGATTGAACTCGCGGTTACGCTGGCCGATCAGAATGAAATAAACGCCGATCACATCGTTTTGGGCAGAGGGCAGGACTTACTCAACGACTTAGGCAACGAAGAACTCAGCCTTCGTGAATACGATATCCGGATCGTAAAGAAATTTCTGGGCAATTACGATAACAACATTAAACTGGTAGCCGAAAAACTTGATATTGGCGTGGCAACCATCTACCGAATGTTGAAAGATGACAATAAAGGATAGATATCTTCTCTTATCCAAATTTATCAATTCAGGGTTAATTTTTATCATTTTGAGAAAAATTGATCCATCCACTTATCGCGCAATAAATTATATAACAACACTTTAACACATTTCCATTCCATTGGCATAAGCATTGCCATGCCTTTTACCGAAATCGAACACATCCACCAGATGATAGTATCAACGTGGCTGTTTGATCCTGAAAAGTAATTATTTAATCACTTAATAAAAAAGGTAATGGAAAAGACACAAAAAACACAGTTAGCGACAATCATTGTTGCAAGTTTTATTCTGATTGTCAGCATCGTTGGCGGAGTGTATGTTTTTAACCAAAAAGAAGCTGAAATTGCGGCTTTGACGATGGAAAAGAACAGCATAAGTCAATTGGCAGAACAGAAAGATTCCGTGATGAATGATATGGAAGGCAGCTTTTTTGAAATCGAAAACAACCTGAAATTAATCAAAGAAAAAAGGAATCAAATCTCTATGGTTCAATCAGAAGGTGGTAAAAACAGAAAACAGGCAATTATTGACGACATCAATCTGTTGGACAACCTGGTAGAAGAAAACCATAAAAAAATTGCGGAACTTGAGCAGAAATTAAAGAAATCAGGATTAAACCTGAAGTCGTATGAAAAAAGACTTCAGGGTTTAAATGAAACCATTGAAGCCCAGAATCTTGAAATTGCTGAATTGAAAAGTGTCGTTGAAAGCAAAAACATCACTCTGGCAGAGCGGGATTCAAAAATTCAAAACATGGATCTGAATATTAAAGATCAGACAGACACGATCACTTACAAGCAACAAGTGATTGTAGAAAAAACGAATAAACTCAATACGGCCCACGTTGTACTTGGAACTTTTAAGGAATTAAAGGAAGAAGGCATACTAAACCGCGAAGGTGCCATTCTTGGACTTGGTGGAAGCAAAGCGATTCAGGAAAATTTTGATCCAACACACTTTACTGAACTTGACATTCGCGAAACAAAAACTATCGCTTTAAATGCAAAAAAAGTGAATGTAAGATCTGAACATCCAAACAATTCATATTCACTTATTGAAGAAAACGGACAGATTGCTTATCTGGAAATAACTAATCCGCAAGAATTCTGGAGAATATCGAAATACGCTGTAATTGAGGTAAAATAATCCCTCCCATATTACATATTTGATGCTTTGAAAAGAGACTGTTTGAATTTCATTTTGAATTTTTCATCATTCAAACGGATTCTAAACAGTCTCTTCTTAATCTATACAATTAAAATTACGACTATGAAAACGAAAATTTTGCTTCTTACCCTGTCAATATTTATTTCCCTTTTCACCATTCAATGTTCAAAGTCAGATGACGATTCTGGCCAAACCAGCGGTAACCTCTCAGTAAAAATTACTGATGCCCCATCGGACGATGCCAATATTCAGGCAATTTTTGTCACTGTTGCAGGGGTGAAAGTCAATGGGGTTTCAGTTGAGGGATTTCAAAAACAAACAATCAAAATTTCAGATCTTCATTCAGGAGAAACGCAGTTATTGTTCGCTGGTGATGTTCAGGAAGATACTTACAGTAATATATCGCTGGTACTGGATTACGATAAAGATGTTTCAGGAAATGCGCCTGGCTGTTATGTAATTGATAAAACCAACGTGAAACACAATTTATACGCATCGTCCTCAGCTTCAGCGGAAATTAAACTCGACAAAAGCTTTGTGGTTAGTTCAAGCGGCACAACAAATTTGGTTATTGACTTCGACCTCCGAAAATCGATCATCTACAACGAAAATTCAACCGCATCCAACAAATATAAATTTGTAACCGATGCTGAAATGAAAAATTCACTTCGTGTGGTGCTTCAGGAAAAAAGCGGTGAAATAAAAGGGAAAGCCAGTAACAATTTCTCAAACAGCGAATTGTTTGTATATGCTTACCATAAGAACCAATTTAATGCAACAACCGAAACTCAGGCACAGGGAAGCAGTAATGTTCTGTTTGCGAAAGCTGTATCCAGCGCAAAAGTTAATGTTGATGGTACTTATAAACTGACATTCTTGGATGAAGGCGATTACGAAGTTCATGTGGCCTCTTACGGGCATTATTCTTCGACCGGTAAACTTACTTTTAAAGGATTGGTTACTGCAAACAGTATTATTTCCGGCCTGGTTATGAACAATATTTCAGTTTCAGGAAATGCCAGTATAGATTTGAATTTCAATATTACGGTTCTTCCGTAAATGGGCAGCATTTCAGCTAATAGTATTGAATATCATACTTCAAAAAGCGCTCTCTAATTAACAACACTTTAATGCTCTGATGATTTATGTGCAGGTTCGCTATTAATCAGAACACTGCTAAAAGTCGAAAAATTGTCATTGAACTATTAACCTTAAATTGAAATTATGAAACTTTACATCAAATACATGGTTAGCAACCGATGCAAAGTAGCAGTTAAGGATGAGTTGAAAAAACTAGGGTTGCACTACATAATGGTTAATCTTGGAGAAGTAGAGATAATGGAAGATCTCTCTGAGGAAGAATGGGAACGTGTAAAGACTGCTTTATTTAGTATCGGATTTGAATTAATAGACGATAAACGTTCGGTGCTTATTGAGAGAATAAAGAATACAATTATTGAAATGATTTATCATTCAAATGAAGTAATCAAAACAAAATTCTCTAATTATTTAAGCAAAAAATTAAATTACAATTATACCTATCTGGCGAATTTATTTTCGGAAGTGCAGGGAATTACGATTGAGCAATTCATCATCTCTCACAAAATTGAAAAAATTAAAGAATTGATTATTTACGGAGAACTTAACATTACCGAGATCGCATGGAAGATGAATTACAGCAGTGTGGCACACCTATCCAACCAATTTAAGAAAATAGCAGGTCTTTCTCCTTCACATTTTAAACAATTGAAAGAAAAAAAACGAAGACCAATTGATGAGATTGGCAATACAAATAATGGATTTATGGGTTTAACAGAAGGAATAAGATGGAAAGAAAAGAAGGTGGAACAAACCCAACTTCCGTTATATTGCAGCACTTACAGTTAGATAAAAATCTAAAACATCAAACGTTCAGAAACAGAATCAATCAATTCAATTTGGTGTTACGTAAAAGGGCAGTTCCGGTTATTTCCGAGCAGCCCTTTTTTTATGTGCGATTAAATTATCCCGAGTGATTTCCCAACTTTCACAAATGCTTCAACGGCCTGATCGATCTGCTCCCGGCTATGTGCAGCCGAAAGTTGAACCCTGATTCGTGCTTTCCCTTTTGGTACCACTGGAAATACAAATCCGATCACATAAATTCCCTCTTTCAGCAATTCGTCTGCGAACTTAACTGCCAGTGGAGCATCGTAAATCATAACCGGAACAATAGCGGTGGTGCCTTTTACGAGATCAAACCCGGCGGCTTCCATTTTCTCTCTGAAATGCTTTGCATTTTCCATGGTCCGTGCCGGAAGTGCTGCTGATTCTGTCAGTAAATCGAGTACTTTCATAGTGGCGCCAACTGTTGCCGGAGCAAGCGTATTCGAGAACAAATACGGACGCGAACGCTGACGTAACATTTCGATAATTTCTTTTCGTCCTGAAGTGCAACCTCCGTTTCCGCCACCCAATGCTTTTCCAAAAGTAGTGGTGATGATATCTATCTTTCCAAATAATCCGTAATGTTCAGCAGTTCCCCGACCAGTTTTGCCGATGTAACCCGAAGCATGAGAGTCATCAACCATGATCAGTGCGTCATATTTTTCGCACAAAGCCACAATCTCCGGAAGTTTTGCCAGATCACCATCCATCGAGAACACACCGTCAGTCACGACCAAGCGATATTTCAGCGACTGTGCTTCTTTCAGACAATTCTCCAGTTCAGCCATATCGGAATGTTTGTAGCGGGCACGTTGCGCCTTGCAAAGCCGCACTCCATCAATAATGGAAGCATGGTTCAGTTCATCAGAAATAATGATGCTGTCGTCGCCCAGCAAAGGTTCAAAAACACCTCCGTTGGCATCGAAAGCGGCACAATACAAAATGGTATCTTCAGTACCCAGAAACTTCGACATTTTCAGTTCAAGCTCTTTGTGGATTTGCTGGGTTCCGCAGATAAAACGAACCGATGAAAGGCCAAAACCCCATTTATCCATGGTTTCCTGGGCTGCTTTAACCACTTCAGGATGATTGGCCAAACCAAGATAATTGTTGGCGCAAAAATTAAGCACCGACTTTCCGCCAGTAACGGTGATCTGAGAACTTTGAGAAGAAGTGATGATCCGCTCGTTTTTATACAAACCCTGTTCTTTTAATTCCAGAAGTGTTTGCGCTAAATCCTGTTGTATTTTTCCGTACATGATATTCAGGTTAAAATTTAAAACAAAGTAATGGTTTCAGCCACCAATAAAAAGTGACAAAACACAGTTGGTCATTTATTATTAATTGCAAAGGGTAAAATTAAAAAGGTTTTTCCGCCCTTTTCATTTATTTTTTTCATTATTTGGCAGAACTATTTTTGCAAACTCAAAAGTACAACACGATGAGAACAATGGTTTTAACAGGTATCCGGAAAATTGAAATGATTGACCGGACCCAGCCCGAAATAAAAAACCCTGATGATGTTTTGATTAAAATTAAATCAGTGGGCGTTTGTGGCTCGGATGTTCATTATTTTACCGAAGGAAAAATTGGTTCGCAGGTGGTAGAATTTCCCTTTGCGGTTGGGCACGAATGCTCGGGAATTGTGGTTGAAACCGGAAGTTCGGTGACCCGGGTAAAGACAGGCGATCTGGTGGCCATCGATCCCAGCATTCACTGCGGAACCTGCGACCAATGCATGAGTGGAAGGCCTCATACTTGCAGAAATAACCGTTTTCTGGGCTGTCCCGGGCAAATTGAAGGCTGCCTGTCGGATTACATCGTGATGCCCGAATTTACCTGTTTCCCGCTCAGAAAGTCGTTTGATGAAACCACCGCAGCTTTGATTGAACCTTTGACCATCGGAACTTACAGCGTTGAGCTGGCAAAAACCGATTTTCAGGATAAAACAATTGGCATTTTTGGCGCAGGTCCAATAGGGTTGAGTGTATTGCTGGTATTAAAAACCCAACCAACCGGCAGGATTTTCTGTTATGAGCCAATTGAATTCAGGCAGAAAAAAGCAGTTCAGTTGGGCGCCGACTTTATCATCAATCCTTTTGCCGAAGATGCCTTTGAAACAACAGAGAAACAGGAGCCGCTATTGCTGGATGTTGTGTTTGAATGCAGTGGCGACCAAAAAGCGGTTGATGATGCAACCAAGGTACTGAAACCTGGAGGAAAGTTGGTATTGGTGGGAATTCCGCCGGAAGCAAAATATACATTCGACATGGATTTAATGCGCCGGAAAGAAATTGCCATTCAAAATGTTCGCCGGCAAAACCATTGTATGGACAAGGCCATCGAACTAATTTCAAACGGTTTACCTATTGACCAGATTGTGACACATCATTTTTCGCCCGAAGAGACACAGCAGGCGTTTGATCTTGTTGCCTCCTATCAGGATGGTGTAATAAAAGCGATGATCGATTTTAGCTAACAACAATTCTTTGATTAAAATTCAGAAGAATCACTAAAATTGTTGCAGGTAAAATTGTTTTTCATTTATTTTCGCCAATGAAGTTTTATCAAATTTTTTCATATCATTGCATTAAAAATATCTATCAATGAATACAAGTAAACCAAGGGTAATTAAAGATTACGAAAAATTAGATCCGGAAATTCAGGAAAAAATTAAACTTGAATACCCCAGCGGATACAGTGAGAATTTAATCTATTTCAATAACAAGGACGGCAAGCGGGTAAGCGCGCTTCCATTTGAAACGGAAGACAAATATTATCTGGTTCGGATGACTGTTTACGAAGCTGAAAAAATTATCGAAGAAGATGATGATTACGATAGCACTGGCTCACTCAAAGATAGCGCGAAAGAGGAATACGAAAACAAATACGGTGACGATGAATTCCTATCCACTGAAACTGAGGCAGAAGAAGTAGCCGAAGTTGCTGATGAAGACTACGATGACGATGATGATTTTGATGAAGACGAGGCAGACGTAGATTAGTTTTATTATAAGTTAAGCCTGAATTGGTCAGCACACTGTCCAAAGGTTTTTCGGTGATAACCGGTTATTCCGGTTTCAAAGATTACCTTTCGGTGGTACAAAGTTGGATATCCCTTATTTTTCGACCAATCGTAACGCGGAAATTCCTGATGGAGCGCATTCATATAATCGTCGCGGTAGGTTTTTGCCAGAATGGATGCCGCCGCGATGGATAAGAATTTACCATCGCCTTTCACAATGCAGGTATGCGGAGTCTGAGCATAAGTTTTAAACCGGTTCCCATCTATCAGCAGATGTTCCGGTCGCAGTTTCAGTTGATCGATGGCGCGGTGCATGGCCAGAAATGAAGCGTTTAAAATATTGATCCGGTCAATCTCATTGTTATCAACAATCCCGACAGCAAAAGCCAATGCCTGATTTTCAATGACCGGTCGAAGCGCATACCGTTGTTTTTCGGTCAGTTTCTTTGAATCGTTCAGCAGTTCATTTTCAAAATTTGCCGGAAGAATCACTGCGGCTGCATATACCGGACCAGCCAGGCAACCGCGGCCAGCCTCGTCACAACCGGCTTCAATCCGACCTTGATGTAAAAAAAGTTGAAGTTTTTCTTTTGTCATGAGTGTGGTGCTTGAATACATAAATCTGTTCGCCTCTCTTCGAATGCTCCCTTCGACACGCTACGCTGCTCAGGGAGCGGGTCTCCGGACTCCGGTCTTCTGACTCCCGCCTCCATTAGATATTTGCACAAATCTGTATACTTCGCCAAAGTAAACCTGCTGTTTTGTCCCAGCTAAACTTTTCTTTTTGCCTGAAACCCTTTTCAATCAGCGATTCACGAAGTTCTTTGTCCTGATAAAGCTGAATCATGGCATCGGTAACCTGGGCGAAGTCAAACGGATCGGCATACAATACTGCATCACCACCAACTTCAGGCAAAGAAGTGGTATTTGAACAAATTACAGGTACGCCCGCATTCATTGCTTCAATAACCGGAATACCAAATCCTTCGAAGAACGGAACAAAAGTCAAGGCAAGCGATGCTCCCAGAACCTGATGCAAAGCTTCATTTCCAAGTCGTCCGGTAAAAACAACATCGTCCTTAAATCTCATTGCTTCGTAAGTCTTTTCAATATCACTGGTTTTAAACAGGCTTTCTCCAACAATCAGCAATTTCACGTCCGATTCTATTGAAGCACGAAAAGCATTATAAGCCAGCAGTAATCCACCAACATTTTTGCGCGGATGCAAGGACCCGATAAACAAAAAATAATCATTTCCACCGGAATAATTTGCTTTGGCCGTCTGCTTTTCATCTTCCGAAGTTGGTGTGTAAAGCGTATTTATTCCATTGTAAACGACATCGATTTTGTCATTTTCAATGTTGTATGTTTTGTGGATATCTTCCTTCGAATACGATGAAACCGTCACTATCCGCTGGGATTTGCGCGCAAAAAGCGGAAAGAAATAATTGTAATATTTGGCTTTCAACCAGGGCAAATCCTTTGGCCGGTGTGCAAAATTTATATCATGAATGACCGCCAACTGACGGACATTGCTGTTAAGTGACAAATATCCGTCAGGCGAAAAAAACAAATCGGCCTTGTACTTTTTTAAGATCCGCGGAATCTGAAGTTCAAACCAGATGTACCAAAGAACCGGATGACGGGTTGGAGGTGACAAAATGATCGGAATCACATTTCCGGAGAAAATAAATTCAGGAGAAAACGGTCGGTCGAAAATAAACAGGAACTGGTGTTCCGGATGTTCGCGTGTGATGCGCGATAATGTTTCGAACGTAAACCATCCGATCCCTTCAAGCTTTCCTTGTAATAATAAACGGGTATTTACGGCAATAATCATAGGTATTTGTTACGTGTACAAATTGTATTCAAATGTATAAAGTCTGTTCAAAAATTTGCTACTTTTGGCTCACTTTAATCAAACCAGAAAAAGCTACCCGATTGAAACGGAAGTTTATTACAAATCTTTTACTGCTCCTTTTTCTGAATGTTTTAATCAAACCTTTCTGGATATTCGGAATCGACCTCACTGTTCAAAACCTGGTGGGCGACGAAAGTTACGGTTTGTACTTTTCGCTGCTCAATTTTTCGATGATTCTGAATATTTTTCTTGACCTCGGAATTACCAGTTTCAACAATAAAAATATTGCACAGCACCGCCATTTGCTAAAAAAGCATGTCAGCAATATTGTCGGTTTAAAATTTCTGCTCGCCGGAATTTATGCGGTCATTAGTATTGTTATAGCCCTGATAATCGGATACAAAGACGTTCAGCTTCATCTGTTGTTTTTCCTGATATTGAACCAGTTCCTGATATCGTTCACGTTTTACCTGCGTTCAAATATCAGTGGTTTGCACCTGTTCCGTACAGATAGTTTGCTTTCTGTACTCGATCGTACCCTGATGATTGCCATTTGTTCGGTACTTCTGTTTACCAATGTTACCGGACACGATTTCCGGATCGAATGGTTTGTTTATGCGCAGACATCCGCCTATTTGATTACCAGCATGATTACTTTTGGTGTGGTGCTGGCCAGAACGGGCAAACTGAAACTAAAGTTCGACCGCCGGTTTTTCATGGTCTTCCTCAAGAAGAGTTATCCCTACGCATTGCTGATATTACTGATGTCGTTTTACAACCGGATTGACTCCGTGATGCTTGAGCGGTTGCTGACCAATGGCAAAGAGCAGGCCGGAATTTATGCCCACGCCTTTAGGCTGCTCGATGCAGCTTCGATGTTCGGAGTTTTATTTGCCGGATTACTGTTGCCTATTTTTGCCCGCATGATCAAGCAAAAAGAAGAAATTGGTTCAATGGTGCAGTTTTCTTTTTTGCTGCTTTTTGTACCTGCACTGGTACTCAGCCTTTCATCCGGATTTTACGACATCGAAATCATGACCTTGCTGAAATACAGTCACCCCGAATTATCGGCTTCCATTTTCCGCTTGTTGATGGTAAGCTTTCTGGGTATTGCCACCACATACATTTTTGGCACCCTCCTTACCGCCAACGGAAGCATCAGGCAACTGAACTGGATGGCCCTTCTCGGCATGGGAATTAATGTTGGACTCAATCTAATTCTGATTCCGCAAATGCAGGCATACGGATCGGCCTGGGCAAGTTTGGCAACCCAACTGTTTACCGCATTGGCACAAACAATACTTGCAGTTATATTCCTGAAATTGAACGTCAACTACCGCGTCATCGGGAAACTGGTTCTTTTTGTAGGTTTCGTTTTTCTGGCCGGAATCCTCAGCAAACAAATCAGTAACTGGGTTCTTGGCTATTTTGTCATGATTTCGGTCAGTGCTTTATTTGCTTTCCTGATAAGACTAATCAACCTGAAAGCTTTATCAGAAATCATTCAGAATAAATAAGCTGTATGAGAAAAAAGCTTACTCCTGAAGATTTACAAAACGAAAACGAGTTTGAACTTCTGACAGTTGTTTCGCATCAAAGCCTTCGGGAGTTTATTGTGGAACAAATCACAAAAGAAAAAACCATTATCCGGTTTTATTCAGTCTATCAGGTAATTATGTTGATGCTTTTTACATATATCTTCACCCGTGGAATTATTTTATCTGTCAAAGGAAATCATGAATTGATTGTCATGATTGGCTGGTCGCTGCTATTTTCTCTTTCAGCCCTCATCATCATCCATGAGCTTTTACATGCATTGGCATATCTGGCAACGGGTGCACGAAAAATTTCCTTTGGCCTTATCCTGAAAAAATTCATCTTTTACGCCATGGCCGACCGGCAGGTGATTGCTCCCCGTGCTTTCCACCTTGTTGCACTAACTCCGTTTGTAGTTGTAAAACTGATTTGTTTGCTTGGTATTATGCAATTTTACAATGAACAACTGATGTACTTTTTCCTAAGTGTGATGTGCCTGCATTCGCTCTTCTGCGCCGGAGACATTGCAATGCTTGCTTTTTACAGAATCCACAAAGGAAAAGAAATCTACAATTTCGACAGCCTTAGTGAAGGAAAAACCTATTTTTACGCCCGAAAAATTATTGAATTATGACATTATTCGAAGCCATTATAATTGCAGTTGTAGAAGGAATCACCGAATTTCTGCCCATATCTTCCACCGGTCACATGATTATTTCGCAGGCCTTGCTGGGAATGGAAATTGATGAGTTTACAAAGGCATTCACTGTAAATATACAGTTTGGCGCAATCCTTTCGGTAGTTGTTCTATACTGGAAACGGTTTCTGCAAAGCTGGACATTCTACCAAAAGCTGTTTGTGGCCTTTCTTCCGGCTGCATTCATCGGATTTCTGGCAGGCGATTTTATCGACAGCTTGCTTGAAAGCGTAATGGTAGTGGCTGTTATGCTGTTAGTTGGCGGAATACTTCTGTTGTTTGTCGATAAATGGTTCAAACAGGAAAACGAAAATCAGGAGATTACTTACCCGACAGCTCTTAAAATTGGATTTTGGCAGTGTATTGCTATGATTCCCGGAGTTTCGCGTTCGGCAGCAACGATCATCGGCGGAATGCAGCAAAAACTTAGCAGGAAAAATGCAGCCGAATTTTCATTCTTTCTGGCGGTGCCAACCATGGCTGCCGCTTCGGCCTACAAACTACTGAAAGACTACAAACACATTACTGCTGAAAACATTGACATTCTAATTATTGGGAACATTGTTGCCTTCGTGGTTGCATTAATCGCAATTAAAACCTTCATCACCTTTCTGCAAAAACATGGATTTAAAGTGTTCGGCTGGTACCGCATTGTGCTTGGCTTGGCGCTGATTATTCTGTTGTTGTTAGGCGTTGATTTGAAGGTGGTGTAGCGAACCCAGCGGGTTTGTATGTTTATAGAAAACCATCATTAGGTGAAGAGTACGACCCCAGCCGGGGTCGAATTTTGTTTGATGCAATCTGTTTCTATAAATATTTGATGCCGCTGGGATCAACACTTTATAGTTCCCAAACGAAAAAAACCTAGATCATTTTATAGCTTATCATAGACTGTTTATCCAGGTTATCAAACGCTTCCTGATCAATGAGTTCTAAGTTGTCAATAATGGTATTCGGTATAATCTCATCTTTAAATTCAAAATACTTAACTTTTTCTCCAAGAATTGAGATTATCGTTTTTTTATCGATTTCCGCGCATCTTAGTCCAAAGAAGATGGCTTCAATCTTACCTCCAATTTTGCTTAATGGCACCTGTGTATGTTTAGTTTCACAATTAGTATTAAAATGTAATAATCTGAACTCATTTTCATACTCCCAGCATTTGTTTTTTGTTGTAAACAAAAGCTCTGTATTAGCTGAACCTTTATCTTCAAACTTTAGCTCTTTATAGATGACTTTGCGCCAGTAGCAAAACTCCTTCTCTAGAATCTGACTATCCCTAATCTTAGGAGCAAATCTATATCTGATGCAAATTCCTTTGTAAGAATCAGCATAATGCGACCACATTAGATTGTTTTTGTAAGCAAATTCCGTACGATCATCATCTTTTTTATTATCTCTTACAAAACACCTGATCTTGAGATACTCATAGGCGTCACGTTGACTCTTGTTGTCATAACCTGATTCTTGTTGTATCTTTTTCCTGCGAAAATCCAAGAACTTGAATAATAAGGGGTCAAACGGATCGTTAAATTCACTTGGACTAGCTAAGGTTATTTCCTGATTAATCAAATCACTGAGAAGATATTTGTTGACAGTTCGAAAACTATAAAATGAATCCTCAAATTCTATGATTTTTGAATTGAAAGTGATTTCAGAAGTCACGTTATTAGTATCAATTTTGCTGTCATCTTTATGCTCGTAATAAATGTACTTTGAAAACGATTCTTTCGATTTGATATAATCACCCATTCGGGCATAAATATGTCCTTTCACAAAATGAAAATCACTTTTAAAATTATCAGGTCTTCCATTCAATAAATCTTCTGCCTTTAATACATACTCAAGTGCTTTATCAAAATTCTTTTCTTTGGGTACAAAGCAATATTGATTCGCCATATTCAAATAAACCTGAAATTGACTTTCTTCACAGAGTTCATTAATATGAACTTCAAACATTTTGAGTTCATCAAAAAATTTGGGATATGGACAATTGATTTGCAGTAACGTTGATAGGGAGATGTCATTATAAATCATGATTCGGAATGTATAAATATCGAAATCGAATTTAGTTAAAATTAGAGTTTCATTATATAAGCGTTCAAAAATTCAAACCCGCCAGCCTCATTTACAAACGAAGCTAAGCGGGTCTGGCCTTTTATATTCACCAAAAATCAACTATGCTTCAGATTTTTCTTTCTCTGCTTTTGGAGCTGTACGCTTTGCCACCATATCGTCGTAATATTTCCGGGCGGTATTTAGCAGGTTCAGCGCATTGGCAAATAATGGGTTGTCGGTGGCTTTCGCCATGGCCAGCACATATTTGGCAAAGTCGCTGTATTTATTTAGCATCGCGGTACGGAGGATTTTCATGTCGTAGGTTTCGGTCATAGCAGTAGTTACCATACGGCCGCTAAAAAGAGGTTTGAAAGCTTCGTTGGCGTTTTTCATTCGGGTAATGTACCGGTCCATTTGTAAAAGATTAACTTTACTGCTGTAGGCCGGACTTAAAAGTTCGCCAACCAGTTTGTCGATGGCGAGCGTTTCGGCTTCGTAGCTTAAAGTGGACAAGTTTTTATACGTTCCAAACAAAATATTCAAGCTTCGGCTGGCTTCCACTTCTTCAGGAACATCGGATAGGGCATACAGTTTTAGCGCAGCCCCGAAAGCGCTCACCGATTTGTCGCGAGCAGCATCGGCCAAAACAATTTTTTGGGTTTCCTCGTTCATCTGCACCTGGGCAAGCCCTTTTTGGTATTCGACCGATTTGAGGCCGAGGTCATTGGTATAAGCGTTAAAAGGAGCATCGGTCTTCGAAGCGGGATCGATCGTGCTAAGATCTGTCAAATGCCGGATGATTAATTGTCCAACTTCCATGTTGGTCAACCCAGGAGTCCGTAAGGGTTCAAGTTTTAATTTCATGTTAGAATTTTTATGGGTTTAAAGGTACATGCTAATTTATTATATTATTTTCAATAAACTGCTACCGAAGCAATGTTAAATATGAAAAAATATATCTTTTTAAGCTGTTACCGTGTTTTGGTTGATGTAAATACACCTTCGATTGGGGCAAACCGAGAAATAAATGCCCAACCACACCCGTGGTCAGGCTCAATTTGGGAAAAGCAGCAAAACCACACCTGTGGTTTTGCCAAATTGAAAAAATGGAGACCGGCCACATCTGTGGTTTTGTTCAAACTGGAAAAAGGAAGTCGGCCACACCTGTGGTTTGCTTTAAAAAGTAAAAAGGAGGCGAACCACACCTGTGGGCGGGTTCAAAATGGATAAAGGAGAGCGGCTACAGTTGTGGATGTGAATCCTATTGTAATTTGATTTCACTTATTCAGGGCTAAAGCCCCGACCTAATGGGGGTCATCATGCCCGTTGCATAAATGCAACGGCAAAGGATATCGCTCCGATCAAGCGACTCTGCTATCATGCGTGTAATCCATTTGCCAATGCATTAACAAAAATGGGTTGCTTACCGCGTATTGTTGAAAGCTCACCTTCACTTAAAATGTGAATATCAGTTATGATATTGTATTTTAGATCAATTTCATAACAGAGGTCAGAAATTTTGCCCTCAATTTTCCAATCGGCTTTTTCCTTAAGTATAATTAAAAAGTCATAATCGGAATCCTTATGAGCCGTTCCATTGGCCTGAGATCCAAAAAGCACAACCTCTTTCAGGTTATCAGCAAATCTGGTTTTCAACAGATCGCTCAAATCATTTAGCACTACTCTATTATTCATTCTCATGGCAATAAACGTTCAACCAAAGATAAGAAATCCCGTGAATTAAAACAGATTGGCAAGTAAGGTGGAAATGCTGGTTATGGGAATTGATTTGAAAATAATATAACTCTCATCAGGGCTAAAGCCCCAATAAACATGGCATTCTCATATCCGTCCCATAAATGGAGACGGCAAAGGATAGTGCCTTGATCATGAATTGAGCACTATCCTTTGCCGTTTCGCTTTAGCGAACGGACATGAAATCAGAATTATGGAATTCTGCTGATTGCCTTTCCGATCCGCGCAATCGTTTCCTCTTTTCCAATCATTTCGCAGATTTCAAACAGGTCGGGGCCACTGCTTCCTCCCACCAAAGCCAGACGGATTGGAACCATCACTGCCCCAAATCCCCATTCTTTGGCAGTCATAAATGCCGAGAAAGTTTCTTTAATCGATTCGGCTTTCCATTCTGAAACGGTTGCAAAAAGCTCAGAAATAGCTTGCAGTTTCTCGCTGGTATCTGCTTTCCATTTCGATTTTACGGTTTTTTCGTCGTAGCTTTCCGGAGCCTGAAAAAAGAAATGCGCCTGCGTCCAGATGTCTTTTACAAATTCGCACCTTTCCTGAATCATGCCAACAATTCTTTCGAGTTGCTGCAAATCCGGAGTTATTCCTTTTTCTTTCAGGATTGGCAAAAACAAACCGGCCAGTTGTGCAGGTGTTTTTTGTTGCATGTAATGACGGTTGAACCACTTGGCTTTCTCCGGATCGAAACGTGCACCTGATTTTATTACGCGTGTGAGATCAAAACTTTCGATCAGTTCGTCCATCGAGAAAAATTCCTGCTCGGTACCAGGGTTCCAGCCCAATAAGGCCAGCATATTGATGAATGCTTCCGGGAAATAACCATCCTCACGGTAACTTCTTGAAATATCTCCGGTTTCAGGATCTTTCCAAAGCAATGGAAAAACCGGAAATCCCAGTTTATCGCCATCGCGTTTGCTTAGCTTTCCTTTTCCTTCCGGTTTCAGGATTAACGGAAGGTGTGAAAACTTTGGACGTGTTTCGGAAATCCCGAGCGACTCGTATAATAAAATATGCAGTGGCATGGAAGGCAACCACTCTTCGCCGCGGATAACATGGGTAATATTCATCAGGTGATCGTCAACCACATTGGCCAAATGGTAAGTTGGCATTCCGTCAGACTTAAACAAAACCTTATCGTCGAGCTGATTGGTGTTGAACGATACCCGGCCGCGAATCAAATCTTCATCAACAATCTCACGGTTTTCGGGCATTTTGAACCTGATCACATAAGATTCGCCGCTTTGCAATCTCGTCTGAACTTCTTCAGGAGAAAGGGTAAGCGAATTTTTCAATCTATTGCGGGTATGCAAATCGTACGAAAAAACATCTTTTTTGCTTTCTGCTTCTTTTCTGATCTCATCCAATTCTTCTGCAGTATCAAAAGCAAAATAGGCAAAACCGTTTTCGATCAGGAAATCAGCATATTTTTTGTACATCGGTTTGCGCTCGCTTTGCCTGTAAGGGCCAAAATTGCCACCAAAACCTATGCCCTCGTCAGGCACCAGACCACACCATTTTAACGATTCGATAATGTATTCTTCGGCTCCCGGAACATAGCGATTCTGATCGGTATCTTCAATACGCAAAAGGAAGTCGCCCCCATGCTTTTTTGCAAACAAATAATTAAACAAAGCTGTGCGAACGCCGCCCATGTGAAGCGGGCCTGTGGGACTTGGTGCAAACCGTACCCTGACTTTTCTTTCCATTTTTCTGCTGATTAAAATTTTGACAAAGATAACATTTCAAAAGGTTGAGAATTACTTTTGGCCTCCCAGCTAATAAATATCACGATATTGATTGAACAGTAACATTTGTTAATTATTATTAACATGATTTCTTGCAGGCTTGCGGTAAAATGATTTGCAAATAAGAGGATATACATATCTTTGCCGTTTAGTTATTTCAGTATTTATTTTTTATTGGTCAAATGAAAAGATTTTTAGTTTTAGTTGCATTCCTGCAGGTTTTATTGGCAGGAACAGTGAAGGCAGATGAAGGAATGTGGTTGCCAGCATTGATTGAAAAGTTGAACATCACCCAAATGAAAACGTTGGGATTAACCATAAGTCCTGAAGAAATATACAGCATCAATAAATCGAGCCTGAAAGATGCGATAGTTTCGCTTGATCACGGTTCATGCACTGCTGAACTTATCTCGGCCGAAGGATTGCTGCTGACCAACCACCATTGCGGATTTGATGAGATACAGCAACATAGTACGGTTGAACACGATTACCTGAAAGATGGTTTCTGGGCAAAAACAAAAGAAGAGGAATTGCCAAATCCGGGTAAAAGCGCTTCTTTTCTTATTAATTTCGAGGATGTTACTTCCAAAATAATTCCGGAACTAAACGACACAATGACTGAAGATGAAAGGAACAATAAAGTCCGCGAAATTTCTTCAAAGATCCAAAAGGAAGCCACTGTTGATTCGCACTATGATGCGCGTGTTCAGCCACTATACAACGACAACAAATATTATCTGTTCGTTTACGAAACATTCCGCGACATTCGACTGGTAGGAGCGCCACCACAGTCGATGGGAAAATTCGGCGGTGATACTGACAACTGGATGTGGCCCCGCCATACAGCCGATTTCAGCATGTTCCGCATTTATTGCGGCAAAGATGGAAAACCGGCAGCCTACTCCGAAGAAAATGTTCCGTACAAACCAAAACACCATTTGCCTATTTCGCTGAAAGGATACGAATTGGACGATTTTGCAATGATTCTTGGATATCCTGGAACCACCAACCGATATAAAACTTCCTACGGAATAAATTATACCATGACGGTTACAAATCCGGCCAGAATTAATGTACGTGCTGAAAAGCAGCGAATTATGAAGGATTTCATGCGTTCGTCGCAGAAATCGAAGATCATGTATTCGTCGAAATATGCACTCAGTTCAAATTATTACAAATACAGCATCGGCCAAAACAAAGGACTTCAAAACCTGAATGTAATTGAGCAGAAAAAACAGTTGGAAGATAAGTTTACAGAATGGGCAAATGCCGATCAGGCGAGAAAGGCGAAATATGGAGAAGCTCTTCAATTGATTGCCGGTTCGTACAAAGAAGTACAAGACGAGATTGCAATGGAATACATGATGGAAGCAATGGTTCGCGGACCTGAAATATTCTATTTTGCTTATCGTACCCGCCCACTTTACGATGCGCTGAAAGCTGACAAAAATTCGGAGCGTGTTAACCTGGCAACCGAAAGGGTGAAAGATGGCCTCGACCTTTTCTTTAAAGATTACGACCCCAAAACCGACCAGAAGATCGCGGCCGCACTTTTCAGCGTCTATCAAAAAAATGTTGCCCCGCAATATCATCCGCCATTCTTTCATTTGGTTAAAAACAAATATGACAACGATTTCGAAAAATACACCCTTGAATTGTATGAAAAATCAGTCTTCGGAAGTCAGGAAAAATTAGTTGCATTTTTTGAAAATCCAAAAGCCAAAGTGCTTGAAAGGGATCTACTCTTCCAGGCATCCCTCGAAATATTTAGGATGATGAAATTAATTGGCAACGAAACCGAGAAAACAACTTCGGCACTTGAAAAAGGAAACCGATTGTTTGTTGGCGGATTAATGGAAATGGAAGCTGACAAGAATTTTTATCCTGATGCCAATTCGAGCATGCGTTTAACTTATGGAACTGTAAGCGATTATATCCCGCGCGACGGGGTTATGTATAAATATTACACCACTCTACGCGGATACATTGAAAAAGAAATCCCCGGTGATGACGAATTCGCGGTGCCTGCCAAACTGAAGGAATTGTACGAAGCCAAAGATTTTGGCCGTTATGCCGATCAGAACGGAGACTTGCGAACCTGTTTCATTACCAACAACGACATAACCGGCGGAAACTCCGGAAGCCCTGTCATCAATGGCAAAGGCGAATTGATTGGAGTAGCTTTCGATGGAAACTGGGAAGCAATGAGTGGTGACCTGGCATTCGAAAATGAAATCCAGAAATGCATCAATGTTGACATTCGTTTTGTGTTGTGGGTGATCGACAAAATGGCCGG
>DAITNH010000033.1:0-27060 GCA_036834745.1 Prolixibacteraceae bacterium | reverse complement strand
GATTCCGGCGACTCCTACCGCAGTAAATCAGGGGCTATCCCGGTCAATGCCTCTTTCGAAGACGAAAAATTTAGTCATTACGGAAATTCAGGAAGCAATGATGTACCATTCTGACAAATATCGCAAATGGTTGCTCGTTGCAATGTTGGTTTTGCTCATCCAAACAGCAAATGCAGCATTTATTTTAATCCCGATGGATGAAAAACAAAGCAACCATCTTAAAGCCTACGGAATAACCTACTGGACACTCGAACAGGGAATCGAGGTTAAATGGCTGCTTAATTACCGTGGCGGAAGTTTCCTGATTCAGCATCAGCAGGCCATCGCAAGTGAGTGCCTGGTCAGGGGTGTGAGTTTTGAAACTTTGGCCGATGGTCAGGCGAACAATTTGCTGGCCGATATTTCGCGCGAAGATGTCAACCAGGATGCGGTAAGTATGCAGAAAGCGCCGAAGGTTGCCGTTTATTCCCCACCCAACAAACAACCGTGGGACGATGCCGTTACGCTGGTTTTAACGTATGCTGAAATAAAATTCGATGTCATTTATGACGAAGAAATTCTGAATGGCAAACTGAAAGATTACGATTGGCTGCACCTTCACCACGAAGATTTTACCGGTCAGTTCGGGAAATTCTATCAGGCATACCAGCATGTTCCATGGTATCAGGAAGAAGTTCGGATTAATAAAGAACTTGCGCAAAAGATGGGTTTCATGAAGGTTTCGGAAATGAAAAAGGTAATCACCCGAGATATCCGTCAGTTCATCGAAAACGGTGGTTTCCTTTTTGCAATGTGCGCCGCTACCGATACCTACGACATTACTCAATCATCAATGGGAATCGACATTTGTGAATCGATGTACGACGGCGATCCGGCTGATCCGCAGATGAACGAACATCTGGATTTCGACCACACTTTGGCTTTTCACAATTTCACTATCAACCGCAATCCATATGAATATGAGTTCTCGGACATTGATGTTTCCACCAGCAGGAAAGTTCCCCGCGAACAGGATTATTTCACCCTGTTCCAGTTTTCTGCCAAATGGGATCCGGTGCCAACCATGTTGTGCCAGAACCATGCAAACATGATCAAAGGATTCATGGGTCAAACCACTGCCTACGATAAAAAACTGGTAAAACCCAACGTTCTGGTGATGGGCGAAAATAAAGCCGCCAACGAGGCACGGTATTTACACGGCGAACAGGGCAAAGGATTCTGGACTTTTTACGGTGGCCACGATCCGGAGGACTACCAGCATTTTGTGGGCGATCCGGCTACTGACCTGAATCTTCACCCAAACTCTCCCGGTTACCGCCTTATCCTGAACAATGTTTTATTTCCGGCAGCCAAGAAAAAGAAGCAGAAGACGTAAACAGTGGTCTATCGCAATGTTCAGTGTTCAGTCGCAGTTGGCAGGTTGTTCCTTCCAAACGATATTTTACTACATTTATCCCGAAAAATTTCTGGTTTTTGATTTCAGAATGGGGGAAAAATACGATGATCAACGGTTAGTTCAGTTGCTTCAAAGGGGAAATGTTGCTGCATTTGATTCACTTTTTGAAGGTTACAGCCAAAAGCTTTTCGGTTTTGCCCTTAAATATTTCAAAAACGAAAGTGATGCCGAAGAACTTGTTCAGGAAGTATTTGTAAAAGTATGGGAAAACCGACAAACCCTGAAATCCGAACTTTCATTTAAATCATATCTTTTCACTATTGCCCTGAACCGAATCAGGAAACACTTCAATAAAAAAGCAGTTTCGCTCCGTTACCTCGAAAGCCTTCAAAATGAACCTGAATTTGCAGAAAACCATGCAATTCATGAAGACAACTACGAATCAACCCTTCAACAGATCAACCTCATCATCGAACAAATGCCACCCCGCCGCCGCGAAATATTCATGAAAAGCAAGCTTGAAGGCAAAAGCTCGAAAGAAATTGCCGCAGAGCTGAATATCTCTGCCGGAACTGTTGACAATCAGGTCTCGGAAGCCCTTCGATTTATCCGCTCCCGCTTAAGCACCGAAAATTTCGGTTTGCTCCTTTTTGCAGGGTTGTTTGTTTATTGAATTTATTTCAGAATCACCCATGAGAAATTCCAACTCATCGGATATAAGTTTAAAGCAGCCAAAAATACGGAGCTTTAATTTCTGAAATAAAAAAAGAAATGTGCAACTTGAGGCAATGAAGGAACAGCTAAAACATATCATCCAAAAATATTCGGCAGGAAAACTTACGCTGAAAGAACAGATTGAACTTTCGGAACAACTGGCAGATCCGCAAAACAGAGAGTCAGAAGAAATACTGCACGATGACTGGAAATCACAAATCGAATCAAATTTAATTTCGGAACGCGATTTAAAACCTATTCTTGACAAGGTTCACCACCGCATCCGTCTGAATGAAACCAACAAAGTGATTCGCCTCGATTTCATGCAGCGCTTTCAACGCATAGCTGCCATTCTGATTTTCCCTTTGTTACTTACATTTCTGGCGTATTTCTATTTTCAGAATAAACCAACTGCAACATCAACTTCTTTTGCCGAAATCGAATGCCCCATGGGTGTGCGTACCAAATTTCAATTGCCTGATGGTTCGACTGGTTATCTCAACAGCGGATCGCGGTTAAAATATCCGGCTCAATTTATCGGCGAACGAAAAGTAGAACTGGTTGGTGAAGCCTTTTTTGATGTGGTTCACAATGCCGAAATTCCCTTTCATGTAAACACCCGGAATCTGGACATTAAAGTGCTGGGCACCACTTTTAACGTAATTGCAAACGAAGATGAACAAACTGAAGAAATCGTTTTGCAAACCGGGAGCGTCGATGTTTCGTCCCTGACTGGAAAACAACTGGCAGTTCTGTCGCCCAACGAACAATTAATACTGGATATCGGGAAGCGGACATTTACTAAAAATGAAATTGAGGCTTCGCAATACACCACCTGGAAAGAAGGCAAGCTGGTTTTCCGAAACGAAAATATGCAACAGGTAGCCCGCCGTTTAAGCCGCTGGTACAATGCGGAAGTGGTGGTTGACGATCATTTACTGGACAATTACACTTTTCACGCTACATTTATCGATGAGCCATTGGACGAAGTCCTGAAATTACTTTCGATTACTACCCCGCTGAGTTTTAATGAAGAAAAGAGGAAAAGCGATACTGAAGGTGTTTTTCAGAAACGTAAAATAGTGTTGAGAATAAACCAATCAAAAATCAATCAATTCAGATAGATATAAAAAAAACAGGAAAGTGTTCGTACCACTCTCCTGTCAAAATCAAGTAGTACAATGCTCAATTAATTGTTTAACCACTTAATGTTTCAAATTTATGAAAAAAAAACGAATCCGGGTACCCGTGCCTAACCGTGTGCTCTTTAAACTTTGGAAAATTATGCGCCTAAGTGTATTTTTTTTACTATTGTTTGTTGCACAAACATTTGCAACAGTAACCTACTCCCAGCAAACGCGCCTGACACTGAAGATGCAGGATGTAAAAGTCATTGATGTACTGGGTAAAATTGAAGACGAAAGCCAGTTTTACTTTCTTTTCAACCAAAAACTGATAGATGTGGAACGAAGGATTGATGTTGATGTAAAAAATGAAAGCGTTGAGAAAATTCTTAACGGCATTTTCGGAAACACCAATGTTAGCTATGTGGTGAAAGACCGGCAGATCGTTTTAACAACAGCTGACTTGAATTTTTCATCCATTCAACAGCAGCAAAAATCTGTTTCCGGAAAAGTAAATGATTCTTCAGGTGCTTCGTTGCCTGGTGTTTCAGTAGTTGTTAAAGGAACAACCAACGGAAGTATTACTGATGCCAATGGAAGCTATTCACTAGCCAATGTTCCGGCTAATGCGACTTTGCAGTTTTCGTTTGTGGGAATGAAGGCGCAGGAAATTGCTGTTGGAGGAAAAACAAGCATTAATGTTACACTGGAAGAAGAAACTGTTGGAATTGATGAAGTAGTGGCTATCGGATATGGTACTGTTAAAAAGAAAGATTTGACAACGGCTGTTTCCAGTGTGAAAATGGATGATACAGAAAAGAAAAGCATGGCGAATCTTACTCAGGCAATTCAGGGGAAAGTGGCAGGGGTGTCAATCATTCAGGCTTCCGGAAAACCCAATGGAAACTTTTCAATTCAAATTAGGGGAGCTACTTCTATCAGTTCGAGTAATAATCCTTTATATGTAGTTGATGGAATGCCAACTGATGATATTCAGTTTATTAATCCATCTGATATTGAGTCAATGCAAATATTGAAGGATGCCTCTTCGTGTGCAATATACGGTGCAAGGGCAGCCAATGGGGTGGTTCTGATTTCGACCAAAAAAGGTCACGCAGGAAAACCTGTAGTTTCACTGAAGAGTACTTATGGGATAAGTAATGTGACGAAACAGCTTGATGTGTTAAATACGAGTCAACTGGCAGAACTTATCAATGATGAAAGGCTTAATGCCGGATTGCCACTCGCAGCAAACCTTGATGCAATCACAACGGATAATAATTGGCAGGATATTATTTATAGCACCGCTATTTCGAGTGACCTTCAGTTTTCTTTTTCCGGAGGAAGCGAAAAAACCAAATTTTATTTTTCGGTAGATCGTTTAAAAAACGATGGAATAATAAAACCTTCTGCTTTTGAACGTTATACTTTAAAGTTGAACCTTGATCATGAGATGTATAAATGGCTTTCTTTTGGTTCAAATATTAGTTTTAGTAAAAGCAAATCAAAAGATATAACAGATAATGCCACAATAAACGAGGGCGGCACAGTACTTGGGGCATTGAGTACACCTTCGTTTGTCGAGAAATATACAGACGAGGGGTATTTCGGATACAATCCTTATAACGGACAAAATAATCCACTTGCATCCATGTATGGGAGTAATTCTTCCACTCGGTCAAATAACTTATTGGGGAATATCTATACAAAAATCAACCTGACTCCTGATCTTTCTTTTAAAACGTCAGTCGGTGTAGATGCCAATTTTACAAATTACGACAGCTTTACTTATGTTGAAAAAACTTCGTATGCAGTTTCAACTGGTGGCGGAGCTGTTGCGAATTCAGGACAAGGGCTGACTTTGCTTTTTGAAAATATACTGGATTATAGTAAATCGTTTGGGAAACATGCCATTTCAACAATTGCAGGGATGACCAGTCAGAAATACGAAGGTGAAAATTCGTGGCTTTCCGTGAAAGGATTTCCAAATTCATCGGTACAAACATTAAATGCTGCTTCTACTGCTACATCGTTTGGTACAGAGAAATATGAGTCGTCGCTTTTATCGTATTTGGGCAGAGTTAGCTATGCTTATGACGACAAATACCTTGTTTCGGCTAATTTTAGGAGGGACGGTTCTTCAAAATTTGGGGCTAATAATAAATACGGAAATTTCCCATCTTTTTCCGTCGGATGGCGCATGTCCAAAGAACCATTTTTAAGGAGCGTTAAGGCCATTTCAGACTTGAAAGTGAGAGCTAGCTATGGCTATACCGGAAACCAAAGTGGGATTGATTATTATGCCCACCTGAGCAAAGTGGGATTAGGAGCATTATATCCGTTTAGTGGTGGGGTTATTTCAGGATATTATCCATCGACGATTGGAAATGAGTCGCTTAAGTGGGAAACAACCAAGCAGGCAGATTTTGGAGTTGATTTGAGTTTGCTTGATTCCCGTATTACAGTGATTGTAGATGTTTATGCGAAAAAAACTTCGGATGCTCTGATGGAGGTTAATTTACCTCTTTCCACTGGGTACGACAAGGGCCTTCAGAACTTTGCCAAGGTTCAGAATAAAGGTTTTGAATTTGAAATTACCACCCGAAACCTAACAGGAGATTTTAAATGGACTACCGATGCCAACATATCTATCAATAGAAATAAGATTATCCGGATTGCAGGTGGCAATAGTGCAATAATCTATACCGGCGACATCATCCGTGAACGCGGTTATGTAACAACTATTCGCGAAGGCCATCCAATGAGTGAATTTTTTGGCTTTAAAGTTGCTGGTGTGAATTCTGAAACTGGTGATATTGACTACATAAAAAAGGATGGATCGCTAGGCAGTTATCTGGAAATGGATGCAGATTCGGATAGGACTGTAATTGGAAATCCAAACCCTAAATTTACGTATGGAATAACCAACTCATTTTCATACAAAGGGTTTAATCTTTCTATCTTGTTGCAGGGAGTCTATGGAAATAAAATTTTCAATTCCACCCGTCTTGAACTGGAATCAATGGAAGGATATAAAAACGCTTCAACTTCAGTGCTAAACAGGTGGAGGAGCCCTGGAGATGTTACAGATTTACCCCGTGCCGTTTTCGCCAGTTCTATCAATTCTGAGGTTTCTGACAGATTCGTTGAAAGTGGATCTTATTTAAGGGTTAAAAATGTTACTCTTTCCTACGATTTTAAAAGCAACCTACTCAAAAGAATACAGATAAGCAACCTAAATTTCTTTATTACAGGTCAAAATTTGTTGACTTTTACGAAATACACCGGTTATGACCCGGAGGTTAGCGTTTCTACAAACCCAACATCATTGGGAGTTGATACGGGAACTTACCCGAATGTACGCGCTTATACATTTGGAGTGAACGTTACTTTTTAAGTTTTTACAGCAATCATCGAACTTTAAAAGTGATAAACAAAAAACTAAAAATGAAAAAAATGAAAAAACAAATTGGTCTTATATTAACGATAGTTGCTCTGGTCTTAACAACGACACAGTGCAGCAAAGATTATTTGAATCTGGAACCTAAATCAGAACTGTCAGCTTCGGTGGCTTATCAAACTGCTACCGATGCAGAGAGCGCTCTTGTTGGAGTTTACAGTTGTCTTGCCGATGGTCACCAAAATTGGCTGAGGATGTGTTTGGTCGATAATTTTGACGACAATGTTTATGCTGGCGGCGACGATCCAAGCCTATTCCGGATTAGGGCTTTTCAACTTTCGGCTTCAAATGATGATTATATTATTGATTTCTGGTCGGCTTGTTATGTCATGATAAACAGGGCAAACGTCGTACTAAAATATGTCCCGTTAATTGAAGACTCGAAATTGGACGTAAAGGTGGATGGACAGAACACCCGGAGAGATCAGATACTTGGCGAAGCCACCTATTCGAGGGCCATGAAATATTTCGACCTTGTCCGGATGTTTAGTGGTGTCCCCATGCCACTGGTGCCTACTGAAAGTACCGATTTAGAATCGGTTAATTTAGCAAGGACTGACGCGGCTGACGTTTATGCACAGATAATTAAAGATCTGGAATATTGTGCTTCTGTTTTGCCTGATAGTTACAGCGATGAAACCCAAACCCGTGGAAGAGCGACAAAAGGTGCAGCCAATGCTATGCTTGCACAGGTTTATGCCACGCAAAAACCTGCTGACTGGACAAAAGTCAAGAAATACTGCGATGCAGTAATCTCAAATACCGAAGTGTATTCCCTGCTTCCAAATTTCGCTGAATTATTCGATGGGTCTCACTACAACAACTCCGAGTCAATTATCGAAATCCAATTTCAGGCACCCAATGTTACAGCCTGGCAATACCATTTGTTATTGCCCACATCAATAACAGGTGACAACTGGCGTAAATTTATGACCCCAACTTTGGATTTGGTAGGCACAATGCGTGCCGAAGGCGATTCGGTAAGGTTACATTCATCCATTATTTTTGAAGTTTCTGATTGGACCGATGAATACTGGGGCAATAATGTCCCTTTTATTTATAAATGGAAGCACGATAATGGTTGGGCCAGTGAAGATCATTGGTATATACAGCGCCTCCCTGAAACAATACTACTTAGGGCAGAGGCGGAAACAAAGCTTGGCGATATACCAGCAGCGCTGGCTGACCTGAAAATGATAAGAGACAGGGTGGATCTTCCCGACAAAACTGCCGAACTTTCCGGCAAGTCGGCAGATAAAGTAGAAGATGCTATATTGCAGGAAAGAAGGGTTGAACTTGCTTTCGAAGGATTCCGCTGGATGGACCTTAAACGAACCGGGAAAGCAGTTTCTACGCTTACAAATCTGGGATATACCCTAGATGAACACCTTTTGTTATTGCCAATTCCTCTCACCGAAAGAAATATAAATCCAAAATTGACACAAAACCCAGGATATTAATTGCTACTGTCATCCTGAAATTAATTCAACGGGCTAAACAGAAAATTAACTGTTTGCCCGTTGAATTATTAATCGCTGTGAAATAACATGCCTAAATTTTATTTTATCAATCCACTGAAATACTAGTATATGAAAATTATCCTGCTCTACGTTCTTTGCATCATCCCAACTTTAATCTTCGGACAGAATCAATCGGCGAATGAAAAATATTGCGAGCAAAGCAGATTAGAATCATTGGTTGCAATACGTCCGGGAATACCCGGCAAACAACCATTCTGGAACGAAAAGGCTAAGATGTTTAAATACGTCCCATCGTTTGAAAACAACGATACTACAAGCTGGGTGGTCCCCAATCCCAAACATTACAGATACAAAGCTTTCTCGTTTAAAGACAACCAGTATTACACCTTTACGGCTAAAACTCCATACGAAACATTAAACCCAATCTGGGATAAATTGCCGAGTGGCGAAGTGTATCTTAAAGTAGAAGCCATTAGTTTGGATGGAAAAAACTTTGTTTTAGTAGGCAGTCGGTTGTTTTATAAGACTGCAGTTTTTTGTCCACCTTATCCGGAAGCAAAATATTCGTATAAGGATGCACTTATGAAGGGATTGCATTTTATGTACAATCAGCCTCATATACAAAATTGGTATAAAACAGGTAAGCCCGATCATAAAAGTCATCAGATATACTGCTATTCGGCATTAGAAGTTGGAAGCGTTGTAGATGCCATGTTACAATACAATAAATACTTCCCGAAAAATGATACTTCCCTGGTAATTGCGCGAAAAGCCGCCGATTATATTATTGCCAATGCCGAACCGCAAGGAAGCCCGTTGGAGTTTTTTCCAAAAGTTTATGAAGGTACAAGTATGTTTGCCGGAAATTACAAAGGAGAAGTTATCATGAATGAACCTGCTGCAACCGGAATGAGTTTTCTTGCCCTCTACGACCGAACAGGAGAAATGAAATACCTACAGGAAGCTGTAAAGATTGCAGATACGTATCTTCATACTCAACTCGCTTCAGGCACATGGTACATCCGGATTTATAAAGAAACCGGAAAGCCAGCTTCGGAAGAACTTTGTATACCAATAAGCATTACCAATTTTCTTTCAGTCCTTTACGACAAATACCACTATTCGAAATACCAAAAAGCAATAGGTTCATCCATTGCCTGGATATGGGAAAATCCAATGAAAACTTACAACTGGACTGGTCAGTTCGAAGATGTTGCCGCCGTTAAACCGTATCAAAATCTCTCGAAATACGAAGCTTCCTGGTTTGCCCAATATCTATTGAATAATTCAGAAAAAGATACCGCTTACATTTCCCTGGCCAAGGAGTTGATTGCATTTTGTGAAGACCAGTTTGTTGTTTGGGAAAAACCAGGAATATATGATACCTGGGGAAATTCGACTGACGACTGGCATACTCCGGCTGTGTTGGAGCAATACATGTGCTATGTGCCGATCGATGCAAGTGCAGTTCAAATGATCAATACGTTTTATCTGGCGTTTGAAAAAACCAAGGATCCAATCTATCGTGAAAAGGCAAGAGCACTAGCGAACAGCATTGTAAATACCCAGAAAGACGATGGGATGATTCCAACATTTTGGGCAACAGGTTTTCACGAGTTCTGGAATAACTGCATGGTTAGTAGTTTAACAGCACTCGACAAACTGAGTACAGATCAGTAATCGATGAAAGAATTCAACTGGGTTCCTTCGTTAAGAATCATTGTTGTCCGGTAAAAAAATAGAACCGAGCTAGCCGATAAAGACTAACCCGATATAGTTACCTTTGAAGTTACGACACAACAATAGTAATCAGATGGGTAAAAGTATAAACCCGCTTCTTCGAATATTTAAGAGTTTGCGGTAGCTGGTGTAGATTTGTAAGCTGCACCTCTTAGTTAGGGATTTAACGCCGTTGATGTTTGTTAGTTTGCTTGGGCTAACACGTTTTGCAGTATTTGACATTACATAAAACGCACTAAATAATCCATTACTAACAGAATAAATTCGATATTGGAGAACAAGTTCCGGATGTGAGGTGGATGCAATTATCGGAGATGGACGTATTGCTATTATTGATTTCATGAACCTTGGTTCCGGGAACGAATTCGTATCAAAGATCATTGAAAAAGCCTACTGGTACCCATTGGATGAAATCGAACTGGTCTGATCAAAAAAACCTGAAATCAGGCAGCGTTTCCTTCGATTGGTTTAATGTTATTCAGTTCCTTTTCCATCTGAATTTTCTGTTCTTCCAGATCGTAGTCATCCTGTAAACCCAACCAAAACTTTGCACTTGTGCCAAAATATTTGGCAAAACGCAATGCAGTATCAGCAGTAATCCGGCGATTACATTTAATGATTTCGCTTATTCTCGTTTGTGGAAGAAATGTTTCCTTCGCTAAACGGTATGCAGAAATTTCCATCGGTATTAAGAACTCCTCCTGCAGAATTTCACCCGGGTGAATATTGTTTAATCTTTCCATATCTTCTCAATTAGTGATAATCAATCATTTTAACATCATATGCATCATTGTTGATCCATTTAAAAATGATTCGCCATTGATCATTAATTCGAATGCTATGATAATCGGAAAGTTCACCTTTTAATCTTTCAAGCCTGTTTGCCGGAGGAATTCGTAAATCAGTTATGTCCTGCGCATTATTAATCATTCTTAATTTCCTGCGGGCAACATGCTGTATCTCATTTGGTAATTTCTTCGACTGAATACCATTCCAAATCTTTTCCGATTCTTTATCACCAAATTCTTTGACCATACATGTCGAATTAAGTTACTAACGTCAAACGTAAGTATTTATTTTTCAGTGTACAAATTTTGGGTGCAGTTTTTGTCTTATCATTTTGCCGGCCTCGTTATTTCCCTACTTTTACAAAAAAAGTATTCCCATGATAAACCGTATTTTCCTATTTAGTCTGATTCTCGTTCTTGCAACAGGTATTTCCAAAGTTTTTGCCTGCACCAACCTGATTGTTACCAAAGGAGCCAGCAGCGATGGTTCGGTAATGATAACTTATGCAGCCGACTCGCACACGCGTTATGGCGCCATTGCCTTTTTACCGGCAGCAGATCACCAACTGGGCGATTTATGCGAGGTGTATCATTACGAAAACGGCAAGTTGCTGGGTACCATTCCTGAAGTGACACATACTTATTCGGTCGTTCAGTTTATGAACGAACATCAGGTAGCCATTGGTGAAACAACCTGGGGAGGATTGGATTCTCTTAATAAGCAACCCGGAGCCATTCTGGATTACGGCTCGCTGATGCGTATTGGACTGCAACGCTCGAAAACGGCCCGTGAAATGATTAAAGTAATGACCGAACTGGTCGCGCAATATGGCTATGCAACCAGTGGCGAATCTTTCTCCATTTCGGATGCCAGCGAAGCATGGATCGTGGAATTAATCGGCAAAGGGAAATATGAAAAAGGTGCTGTCTGGGTAGCACGTTTAATTCCTGATGGTTATGTGAGCGGACACGCCAATCAGGCACGGATCACAACTTTTTCTTTCCAGAAAACAAATAACTGGAATGACCCGAATCAGACAATTTTTCATTCGCCGGATGTGATCAGCTTTGCCAAAAAGCATGGATTTTACAAAGGAACCAATGAATCATTCAGCTTTTCGGATGTTTACAATCCGCTCAGTTTTGGCGGCGCCCGTTTTTGCGATGCGCGGGTCTGGTCGTTCTTCAGGAAAATAAACAAGGAAATACGCGACAATCAGGATTATACCAATTACGCGATGGGCAAATTCACCCGAAACACAAAACTTTCCGATCAAAGTCCGAACCCGAACGGATATGTTTCAAACCGATTGCCATTATGGGTAAAACCCGATGCGCCGGTTTCGCTTCAGCAAGTGAAGGCTGCGATGCGCGACCATTATGAAGATACGCCGCTCGATATGCGCAACGATCCGGGAGCCGGGCCGTTCAAATCACCCTACCGCTGGCGCCCGATGGAATATGTGGTGGAAAGTGTGATGTACCTCAACGAACGTGCAGTAGCTACCCAACAAACCGGTTACAGCTTTGTGGCCCAATCGCGCGGCTGGCTTCCCGATCCGGTTGGCGGTATTTTCTGGTTTGGTGTTGACGATGCCGATGGCTGCGTTTATGCACCGGTGTACTGCGGAATTACCAAAGTTCCTGAAAGTTATGCCATTGGAAACGGCTCGATGATTACCTGGTCGGAAACTTCTGCTTACTGGACATTCAGTCAGGTAAACAACTGGGCATATTCGCGTTATAACATCATTCATCCTGAAATTGAAACCTACCAGACCCAACTCGAAAATCAGTTTGGTTCCGAAATTCAGGTGGTTGATAAACAGGCTGCTGAACTATTCAAACAAAATCCTGAAGCTGCTACCGATTACTTGACCGGCTATTCTGTCTTTTCAGGAAATAAACTGGTGGCTGACTGGAAAGTATTTTATCAGTATTTATTCATGAAATACATCGACGGAAATGTGAAACATACCGATGGCCGAAGATTGCTGGAAAACGGCAGCGGAAAAAATATTCCGATAGCGCCATCACAACCAGGTTATGGCAATGAATGGGAGCATATCATGATTCAGGGAACCGGCGACCGGCTGAAAGTTCCGAAAGAATAAGTCGGATAGCTTATTTTTAATCATTCAATTTTAAACCGATGACATCCAAAAAAATCAGTTTTACAGCCATCATCATCCAGCACGAAGGAATGAACGCCGGATACATTGAGTTTCCATTCAGTGTTGAGGAAGTTTTCGGCACTCGCGGAATGGTAAAAGTGAAAGCACTGTTCGACGGGAAGGCAGATTATCGAGGCATAATGAGCAACATGGGAACCGGATGCCACATTTTGATTCTGACCCAGGAAGTCCGGCGCAAATTGGGAAAAACCTTCGGGGATTCGGTTTACGTTGAACTGGAACACGATCTGGGAAAAAGGGAAGTAATTATTCCTGAAGACATTCAAAAAGTATTGAATGAGTTTCCGGAAGCACTTGCCTTTTTTGAAAAACTTTCCTATACTCACCGCAAGGAATACATCAACTGGATTAATTCGGCCAAAAAGGAAGAAACCCGCGCCAAACGAATGGTTTCGTTTATCGAAAAACTACTGGAAAAGAAAAAACCAGATCAAAAATAATAACCATGTCACCTACTGAATTAGTTCATGAAATAAAATCGTATTGCACGGAAAATGCCGATGCAGAAAGGGTTCTGAAGTCGCAACGTTATTTTAAGGAAGAGTTTATTGGTTACGGCCTGAATGCCCCGCAGATTTATTCCAAAGTAAAAGAGTTGCTGAAAGGCAACGACTTTGATCTGGCAACAGTTTTGGTAGCTGCCCCCATTTTAATGGAAAGCAGAAAATTCGAAGAAATTACCTTTGCCCTGCTGTTACTCGACGGACAATGGAAACAATTCACTCCTGAAACCTTTCAGACAATTGGCAATTGGTTTACTTCCAGCATACACAACTGGGCACATGCCGATACATTGGGGATGTTAATTTTACCCAAATTTCTGGATAAGAAGATTATCGAAATGAATGATTTCAGTCCGTGGCTTGATTCACCATTCAAGTTTCAGCGCAGGTGCGTGCCTGTAACGATGATCAAACACATCAAGAAAACCAGACAGGTTATGCCATCCATAACTTTTGTGGAAAAGCTGATGACCGATCCGGAACGGGAAGTACATCAGGGAGTTGGCTGGTTTCTGCGCGAAGCATGGAAGATTAGCCCTGCGGAAGTGGAACTTTTCCTTGAAAAATGGAAGGACTCCGCACCGCGACTGATATTTCAATATGCCTGCGAAAAAATGACGTCCGAAAATAAATTGCGGTTTAAACGGACAAAATAATCCGGCAAAAATCTGAACATTTGGATTCTGTTCATTTATACAGAAACGGGAGACTCAAATGAACCTCCCGTTTCTGTTTTGTTTTTGTATTTTATTAATCGTCGCCGAACGAAACACCCATTTTCCGGCCTTTCAAAACCAATCCATGATTGTGATCAACAAGCCTCATTTTACCTCCAACTTCTTCGAGCGGAACTGTTGTCAGCTCATTCTTTATCAAAGCAACCATGGTTCCGAAATTTCCTTCGGCAATACACTCAGCAGCATATGCACCATATCGGGTAGCCAGAATTCGGTCCATCGGGGACGGGCTTCCTCCTCGCTGTGTGTAACCTAAAACGGTTTCGCGTGCTTCAACATCAAGTTTCGATTGAATCGATTCGGCTAAATACCTTGCAGCCGACATGTTTTTCGGATGTTCAATTCCTTCGGCAACCACCACAATCGTATATGGTTTATTTTGTTTGTAGCGTTGTTTGATTTTCGATATAACCGATTTCATAGAATATTTGATTTCCGGTATCAGGATGATATCTCCCCCACCGGCCATCCCGGCATAAAGTGCAATCCATCCGGCATTGTGACCCATCACCTCCACAATCATTACCCGGCCGTGAGAGTTGGCGGTGCTGTGTAAACGGTCAACAGCCTCAGTGGCAATAAGTACAGCAGAATCAAAACCGAAAGTCAGATCAGTTCCCCATACATCATTGTCAATAGTTTTTGGAATTCCGATTACATTTAAGCCAATCTTCGACAATAAATGAGCAGTTTTCATGGTTCCGTTGCCACCGATGCAAACCAAACAATCCAGACCCAGATCATGGTAGTTCTGTTTGATCAATTCAGGTTTATCATTGTCATCTTCAGTCACAATTTTAAAAGGTTTTTCGCGCGAGGTTCCTATAATTGTTCCACCAAGCGTTAAAATACCTGATAAATCTTTTTCCTTGAGCTCCACATATTGCTTATAAATCAGGCCTGTGTAACCAGACGAAAACCCTATCACCTCCATGCCATATTCAACAATTGCTGTTTTTCCAACTCCCCTTATTGCAGCATTCAATCCCGGACAATCCCCGCCGGCAGTCAAAATGCCTATCTTTTTTACTTTTTTATGACTCATAAATTATTTTTTATAATTGATTAAAAATAAGTGTCTTAATCCTCTGCAAAGCTACAAAAACCATTGAATTTCCATCCGCTTCGAAGATGCTATTTTTTCAGTACAAACCATCCTTGCAGGCTATTTTTTGCTGAAGTTTTATTAACTTTGTCGTCAACAACTGTAAACCACAAATTAAATTATCAATAAACTAAAATTATTTTAAAATGAAAAAGATCTATTCATTTTTACTTGCCGGCACTTTCATTTTTGCCCTGGCATCTTGCCAGGGAGGTCAGAAAAAAGCTGGCGAAAAATCAGCAAAAGACTCAACAGTAGTAGAGGTTCCTCAAATGAATCAGCTTAGTGCTGAAGAAGCCAATGCAGGATGGACGCTTCTGTTCGACGGAACATCTTCAAATGGCTGGAGAGGTTATAACAAAACTGTATTCCCCACAGGTTGGGAAGTTGTTGACGGAACTTTACATTGCATCGGCACAGGTACCGGCGAAGCTGGCGCTGAAAACGGTGGCGATATTCTTTACGACAAAAAATTCAAGAATTTTCAGCTTAAAATGGAATGGAAAATTCAGGAAGGTGGAAACTCCGGCATTTTCTATTTAGGTCAGGAAGTTCCTGAATGGCCGATCTACAAAACGGCTCCTGAAATGCAGGTTCTTGACAACGAGCGTCACCCTGATGCTTTGTTGGGAAAGGACGGAAACCGTCAGGCAGGCTCACTGTACGACCTGATTCCGGCCAAACCACAAAACTCGAAACCTGCAGGAGAATGGAATGCAATTGAAATCATTTGTTACAAAGGCACCGTTGTGCACAAACAAAATGGCGAAACTGTTCTCGAATATCATTTGTGGACTGACGACTGGAAAAAACTGGTTAAAGACAGCAAATTCCCTGAACTAAATCCCAAGTGGGCTGATGTTGCAAAAGAAGGATTCATTGCTCTTCAGGATCATGGCGACAATGTATGGTACCGGAATGTGAAAATCAAAGAAATGGAATAATACAATTATTCACAGATATGAGAAAGCCTCCTGAAAAGGGGGCTTTTTTTAGACCTATGGCCGATAGCCCGATTGGTTCAGAATCATCTGAAAATCTGCATTATTTATCAAATCCGCCAGTTCAACATCTTTGTTCTGATTCATGTACGAGCGTACAATCTGCCAGCCAAGCCAGGCTCCGGTTCGTGCGGGCGACTGGTCGGTAAATGGCGTAGTATAAGGTCCATCGTCGATAAAGCGTTTTATGCTCATCCTGTCGGTCGAAAACAGAAGCTTTTGTTCGGCCATGAAAGTCCACATCGATGCTTCGTTTTTCCGGCAATAATCAAGTTGTTTTTTGGTAAACCCAATTTTCAGTGTGTCCGAAATTTCGGGCAACATAGCATCCATAAAATACAACATCTTCCCTTCATGAATCATCTGACTTAACAAGTTATTGGCATTGTCTGATTTGGGCCATTCGGTAACCGCCCAGGCATACATCGCATCAGGAACTATCTTTTCAGGATGCATGTTTCTGCGCTTATAAACGGGCAAACCCAATTGCTTGTAAAAACGGCTGTTGACCCCCAAATACTTGTCAAGGCTAATCCCAATAAGCTTTTCAGCAGTCACTACCGATTGGTTCAATCCTGAAATACAAGTATAAACTATAGGAATTTCTTTCTCTGGAAAATAGTATTTATAATGTCTGAAGGCAAACTCAAGATTCTTTCGGAGTTGGATGGTATCTATATTTTCGGCTACATTCGTTTCCAGTTCCCGGATAAGCGTATCTGAAACAAAAGAATAAAGCATTTCAGGAAAATTTTCCTGTTCCGTACCCCCAATATTGATCATCCGGTAAGTAAAAAGGTCGAAAAACTCACCGTGCGAACTTTTTAAAACCGGGATTGCAGCCACCACCTGATCTTGTTTCAGCTTCAGTAAATCTACGTCAAGATGCTTGATTTTCAAATCAACTGAAATTGTTGAAACATTAATTTTCAATGGATTGCGCGTGCATGAAATAAGGATAACCGTGAAACACAAAAGCAAAAAGAATCGTTTCATTCCATATGTTTTCAGGTAATTACGCTGAATGGGCATTTTTATTGTCATTTTTAAATTTAAAATTCGAGATTTGCAGCAAACAAAACTAAGTCATTCCTGCGTTATATACGCAGACATCGAAACTGTTTTTCGAAACAGATCCTTTGTACAGTTAGATTTAATCAGTTTTTCAGCCATTTAAACAAATATTACAATGAAACGAATTACTTTATTTTCAATATTTTTTATCCTTGCTTTAACCAGTTGGAGCCAAACAAGGTTGAAACTGTCGTTTACCGGAAGTCCTTCGGTTAACTGGATGAGAACCGACAACCAGTTTGCAGACAAGGAAAAAATAGTGCTCGGATACGATTTTGGATTAAGCGGAGATATTTTCTTTACCGAAAATGAGCGTTATGCAATAAACACGGGATTACAGATTCTAAACACGGGAGGCGCTATCTCCTACCGCACCAATGCGCCATTCGAATTTTCCGGAGCTACGCTGCCACCGTCCACCAAAATCAGGTACCGCCTTCGTTATGTCGAAGTTCCACTGACCATCAAACTAAAAACCGATCAGTTTCACCGTACACGTTACTGGGGCCAATTTGGGATGTCATCCATGGTGAACATCGGAGCCAATGGCGATAGCAGCGACGGAACATTAAAAAAAGACAATATTCACGATGAAATTAACCTGTTTGACCTGGCCATGAATGTTGGACTCGGTTTCGATTTTGATTTGGGAAGCACCAATTCATTGTCTGCAGGGTTGATATTTCACAATGGATTGACGGATGTAACAACCGACACTTACTTTACCGATAAAACAATTATCAACTCACTGAAAGTCAGGCTAGGACTGATATTTTAATATACTACAAAAAACATGAAGATCGCTATTGCCCAACTCAATTATCACATCGGTAATTTTTCCCTGAATACCGCTAAAATTATCGATTGCATCCGTAAATCAAAGGCTGCTGGTGCTGATATGGTGGTTTTTTCAGAACTTTCGGTAACAGGTTATTACCCGCACGATCTGCTTGAGCGAAAAGAATTCGTTGAGCAATCGTACAAAGCGATTGAACAGATCGCGGCCTGCTGTACCGGCATTGCCGCCATCGTTGGAGGGCCAAGCATCAATCCTGAACCGCGCGGTAAAAAGCTTTTCAATTCAGCATTTCTCATGTACAACGGGGCGGTTCAGCAAATAGTAAACAAATCGCTGCTGCCGACTTACGATATTTTTGATGAATACCGGCATTTTGAACCCAATAAACATTTTTCGGTTTTCGATTTCTGCGGTAAAAAACTAGCCATCACCATTTGTGAAGATCTTTGGGACGAGCAGGAAACGCAAAACGAGTTTGGCCGCGAAAAACTTTATCAACTTTCGCCGTTGAAAGAGTTATCGGCATTAAATCCCGATTTGGTAATTAACATTTCGGCATCGCCTTTCTCCTACAATCAGGAAAACTGGCGCAAAAATATCCTGATCAAAAATGCCATAAAATATCAATTGCCCATTCTGTATGTCAATCAGGTAGGTGCACAAACCGAACTGGTCTTTGACGGAGGTTCTTTCTTTCTGGACAAAAACGGCATTATTCAGCAAGAACTTAACTATTTTGAAGAAGACTTCCGGATCATTGACACCGAAATCCCTTCAGGAAATCTTCAGCCCAAAACCGAAACCATCGAAAAAATTCATCATGCACTGGTTCTTGGTATCCGCGATTATTTCGCCAAAATGGGTTTCAAAAAAGCAACACTTGGATTATCCGGAGGAATTGATTCTGCTTTGGTGCTTGTTTTGGCCGTTGAAGCGCTGGGCAAAGAAAATGTGCGCGTTTTGCTGATGCCATCGCGTTATTCGTCTGACCATAGCATTAACGATGCTTTGCAGCTGGCCCGGAATCTGGGCATTCAGTATGAAACTATTCCGATTCAGCCGATGGTCGATAGTTTTGAGCAAAGCCTTTCTGAAGTGTTTGCAGGTTTGGCCAGCGATGTTTCCGAAGAAAATATTCAGGCCAGGACACGGGGGATTTTGCTGATGGCCATTTCGAACAAATTCGGGCATATCCTGCTCAACACAACCAATAAAAGCGAATCTGCAGTTGGCTACGGAACTTTGTACGGCGACATGAACGGCGGACTTTCTGTACTGGGCGACGTTTACAAAACCGACATATTTAAAATGGCCCGCTGGATCAATCGCGAACATGAAATAATTCCGGAAAATACCATCCTGAAACCACCTTCTGCAGAGCTCCGGCCCGATCAGAAAGACACCGATTCGTTGCCTGATTACGATATGCTGGACCAAATCCTGTTCGATTATATTGAATTGAACTTGTCGCCCGAAGAAATCGTAGCCAAAGGATTTGATGAAGCAACCGTTATGCGGACTGTCAGGATGGTGAACAACAACGAATACAAAAGATTTCAGGCCCCGCCAATCATAAGGGTCAGTTCAAAAGCATTTGGCTTCGGACGGCGAATTCCTTTGGTAGCAAGATATTCATGAATATATACTTCCACTGTAACTCCTGAAATTTTGATTTTGGAGCAAGATTAGTTTACAGTAAAATAAATGCGCCATTTTTTCATATTTGACAAATTTACTTAACTTTGATGCTACAGAACATGAAACGGTACCCGGTTTTCCGGTTAAGTTCCATGAGAATGTATAGATATTCAGTCTTTTTGTATTGTTATTTTTCTCATGAAAATTTATTTCTATGGCGAGTCATGAAATGGGGATGAAAGAAGTATTTGAAAATCCAAAATCTATTTTCAGTACACTGACCCTTGAAGAAAAAGAGGATTTGCAGAAAAATATCACACTGGCGTATTATAAAAAAAATGAATTCATCTATAAGGAAGGTGAAAAACCGAACAGTTTTTTATTTCTGGTAGATGGGAAAGTCATTATTTTTAAAGAAGGCGTTGGTGGACGGGAACAAATCATTCGGATGACCAAACCGCTTGGGATTATTGGTTATCGCGCATTATTGGCTGATGAGTTGCACATCGGTTCTGCCATTACGCTTGAAGACTCAACCATTTGTGTCATTAGCCCCGAATATCTTTTTAACAAATTATTGAAGAATCCCAATTTTGCACTTAAACTGATACAAAAACTTGCAAGGGAACTGGGATTTTCAAATGCACGAACTGTTACTCTGACTCAGAAACATATCCGTGGCCGTTTAGCCGAATCGCTCCTCCTCCTGAAAGAGAAATACGGTTGGGAAAACGATGGCGCCACCCTGAAAGTATATCTTTCGCGTGAAGATATTGCCAACTTATCGAACATGACCACATCAAATGCCATCCGCACCTTGTCAACTTTTGCCGGCGAAAAAGTTATTGCAATTGATGGACGCAAGATCCGGATTCTCGACATTCACCGGCTGGAAAAAATAAGCAAACTGGGGTAACAAAAAGTTCCTTATTCCTGCAAGTAAATCCTTTTCACACGCTGCGATATTCCTGTAAGTATTTCATACGGAATAGTCCCGATGGTTTCGGCAATGTCGCTCACCGGAATATGTTCGCCCATAAGTTCAACCTCATCCCCAACGGTAATATTTAAACCGGTAACGTCAATCATACACATGTCCATGCAAATATTTCCGATAATTGGCACGATTTGTCCTTTCACAAATACCTTCCCCACCCCATTGCTCAAGCGGCGGTCATACCCGTCAGCATAACCAATCGGGAGAACGGCAATTTCAGAATCACGCTCAATCACACCTTTGCGACTGTACCCAACTGTTTGCCCTGCTGTAATTTTGCGAATTTGCGAAACCGAAGTTTTAAGCCGGCTGATGCTTTTTATTTGCCCGTTATTGCATGCACTCACCCCGTAAAGGCCGATCCCAAGCCGCACCATTTCAAACTGAAATTGGGGGAATCTTTCTATTCCGGCAGAATTCAAAATATGCCTGAAAACTTTGTAAGGAAGCCTTTCTGTAATCATCGAACTGAATTTCAGGAACTGTTGAACCTGACCTATTGTAAATTCGTCGTGCATTGCCTCGTCGGCACCGGCCAAATGCGAGAAAACCGAGCGAATCACCATTTGCTCCTGGGCGATCAGCTTTTCGATCAATCTTTCAATTTTATCTTGCGAATCAAAACCAAGCCGATGCATTCCGGTATCGAGCTTCAAATGAACCGGATAACGTACCACTGCATTTTGCTGCAATACCTTTCTGAACGATTCAAAAATTTCTTCGGAATAAAGATTCGGTTCGAGCCTGAACTCGATCATATTTTCGAAACTGTGTTCCTCCGGATTCATCACAAGAATAGGCAAATCAATTCCTGCCTGACGCAATTCAACTCCTTCGTCGGCCACTGCCACTGCCAGATAATCCACTTTGTGAAACTGAAGAATTCGGGCAATCTCTGCCATTCCGCTGCCGTAGGAAAATGCTTTTACCATCACCATGATGCGCGTTTCAGAACGAATAAGCGATCGAAAAAAGTTAAGATTATCAATCAATGCATTTAGATCAATTTCGAGAACTGTCTGATGGTATTTTTTCTGAAGCACCGATGAAATCCGCTCGAAATGAAAATCCCTGGCACCTTTCAAAAGAATACAATCCTGATGAAACTTGCCCGGCTGAAACGATTCCAAAAACTGTTCGGTCGATTCATAAAACTCAACTGACATTTCAAACGAATCTGCCTGTTTCCTGATTCTCGAACCGATACCGATCAGATGACTGGTTTTATTCATCTTAAGCAACCGTGCAACTTCCTGATACAATTGCTCATCAGGAATACCCGATTGTTGAATATCAGACAGAATCACGGTTTTGCGCAGATAAGGAGCACGGGCATGATTGTTCAAAAATGCAAGTGCAATTTGAAGCGAATTGATATCCGAGTTGTAATAATCGTTGATCAGCAGGCAATTGTTGATGCCTTCCTTCATTTCGAGGCGCATGGCCAAAGGTTGAATATTCCGGAAAGACTCCAAAACTGCGCTATCGGCATAATGCTGCGAAAGGATAAAAGCGAGGCAATGCCCTGCATTTTCGAGGTTGGCCGTATCCTGAAATGGCAATGCAATGCGATACTCAGCAGGTGACTTTAAGTCACCTGCTGAGTAGTCTGAGCAAAACAGCTCCACCCCATTTCCAACTTCTTCAATCCTGAAATAAAGATCAGCAGTCGGATCAATAAACGACCATGCAATAAGTTTCGTTGTCGGGTTCACTCCCCCACTTCTGATTACAGAATCGACCAAAGATTGATCTTTGCAATATATTAATGTTTTGCACGAAGCAAACAGTTTCAGTTTTTCTTCCAGCTTTTCCTGTTTTGAACTGAAATTTTCCTGATGTGCTTCCCCAATATTGGTTAAAATACCAATGGTCGGCCTGATAATTTCCTGCAAATACTGCATTTCGCCAGGTTTTGAAATACCGGCTTCGAAAATGGCCATTTCATAATCAGCACTCAGGTTCCAAACTGACAAGGGAACGCCCACCTGCGAATTGTAGCTTTTCGGACTGCGGATAACAGCATGGTTGTGCAGCAATTCAAAGAGCCACTCTTTAACGATGGTCTTGCCATTGCTCCCGGTAATTCCCAAAACCGGAATGTCAAATTGAGAGCGGTTCCATGCGGCAAGTTTTTGAAGTGCTTTCAGGGTATCGGCAACCACCACAAAGCTGCAATTTGTAAATTTCAGGAATTCTTCGGAATAGCTGGAAACAACAAAAGCACGAACGCCCGAATGAACCAAATCGGCAATGTACCGGTGTCCATCGTTCCGCTCAGTTTTCAGTGCAAAAAACAAGCTCGATTCCGGGTCGAAAATCATCCGGCTATCAATTGCAATTGAAGAAATATAAATTTCAGGATTAAATTGAGGAGCACGAAAATCGCCCCCGACAATTGAAGAAATCTGGTGAACCGAAAGATTTGGCATTATCGGGTAGCTTTTGTATAACAGGAACGGCACAAAGGTTCGTATTCATCTTTTTCGCCCAGCAAAACAAGTTTGTCGGCTTTCGAAAAGCGGTGCGAAAACTGCGCAACATCGCCGCACCTCATGCAAATTGCATGTACTTTGGTAATATGATCGGCAACAGCCATTAATCCCGGAATCGGGCCAAAAGGTTTACCTTTGAAATCCATGTCCAACCCGGCAATGATAACCCGAATTCCCATGTTGGCAAGCGTTACGCTCACTTCGAGCAAACCGTTGTCAAAAAACTGGGCTTCGTCGATCCCGATCACATCCACATCGCCGGCCAAAAGCATAATATTTCCAGAAGTTTCAACCGGAGTGCTCATAATCGAATTCTCGTCGTGCGACACAACTTCAGCCGCAGAATAGCGTGTATCAATTGCCGGTTTGAAAATTTCGACCTTTAATCTGGCAATTTTTGCGCGTTTCAACCGGCGGATCAATTCCTCGGTTTTACCTGAGAACATTGAGCCTGCAATGACTTCAATACTGCCTGTTTTTTTTTGTCTGTCGATTCCCCTTTCAATAAACATGTAGGTTATATGCTAAAGATTTTTGTACTTTTACCCTGTTTCAACGACCGATTTTCTGCCGGTTTTTTAGATTTCGGCAAAGACATTCCGGTTGTACAAACAAAGGTAAATTTAAATCATTACTGAGGAAAATTCAACGTGAATAACAGATTAAAATCAAAAATACAAATGGACAAACGTAAATTGGTAAATATCATCGTTAAAGATCTGGAAGAATTAAAAATTTTATCAGAAGAAGTTGCAGACAGTCAGGTTAATTCGATGCTGATCATCGATCTGGCAGTTAACAAGGCCCGGTTGCTAATTCAGGAAATTGAGTTGCTGCGCGAATTGGCCGGAAATTCAGCTTCAATCCAGAATGTAACTGAAGAAGTTGAGGAAGAGGAAGACCTTGGTTTTGAGGACGAAGAAGAGGAAGTTTCCGACATTAGTGTTTCGGACCCTGAACTTGAAATCCTGAATTTCGAAGAACGCGAATTTCCGGGAACTGAAGAATTACCGGAGGAAGAAGAACTTGAAGACGACGATGAAGAAGATTTGGATGAAGAAGAAATAGACGGGGAAGATCCTGATAAGGAAGATGTGGAATTTGAAGTAGGCGAAGATTTCAATTTAGAGGAAGAGGAAAAGGATGAATTGGAAGAGGATGAAGATGAACTTGAAAACCCTGAAGAAGAATTGGAAGAAGAACAAGAAGATCTGACCGAAATGAATGAGGAAGATAAAGAAGAAGAGGATTCCGATGAGGACGAGTCAGATGAAGACGTAGCGGAGGAAGAAGAAGAAGAAGAGGAAGAAGAAGAGCCTTTGCAGAAAACTAACGTTCACGTCACCGAACTGAGCAATAGCCCGCAGCCGGGGATTCGTGAAATTAATATCGATGACGACGATGACGACGACCTTGAGCCAATTCATTTTGAACCCATACATAATGCATCATTCAAACCGCCTATGCGTGAAATTCCAAAACCTGATAATACAGCTGTTGGTCAAAATTTCCAGAAAGAACGTTCACTTAACGATTCGATGGGTGAAACAAAGATGGAATCAAAACTGAGCAATAGCCCTATCGCCAGCTTGCGCGCAGCCATTGGCCTGAACGATCGTTTTTTGTTTATCCGGGAGATTTTCAATAATAATTCAGAAAAATACAATACAGTAATCGAGCATCTTGATAAGATGGAACAAATTCAGGAGGCTGTTGAATACCTGAAAGCAAACCTTTCCATGGAAAAAAATGAAACTACCATGAAATTCGTGGATTTGCTGAAACGACGGTTTAGTAAATGATAAGTATTTACTATTCAATAATGTACCATTTACTATTTTTTAATCTACAGATTACAAAATAAATAATGCGACATTAATTTTGCCCTAATTCATTACCTATGATTCAGTCAATTGTAAATTGTAAATTGTAAAATTGTAAATATTTTTATGGGCAAATTATTTTTGGTGCCAACACCTATCGGCAATCTGGAGGACATGACTTTCAGGGGAATTCGTATTCTTAAAGAAGTAGATTTGATTTTGGCTGAAGACACCCGTACTTCAGCCAAATTACTGAATCACTATGAAATAAAGAACAAATTGGTTTCTCACCATAAGTTCAACGAGCACAAAACGGTTGAAATGATTGCCGCTCAAATAGAAAACGGCAAAAATGTGGCCCTGATTTCTGATGCCGGAACTCCGGGAATAAGTGACCCGGGATTTTTACTGGTTAAAACCTGTCTCGACAAAGAAATAGAAGTAGAATGCCTTCCAGGCGCAACTGCATTAATTCCGGCGTTGGTCAATTCAGGATTCCCCACAGACAGATTCACCTTCGAAGGATTTCTTCCGCAGAAAAAAGGCCGGCATAAAAAAATCAAAGAACTGCTTACCGAAACCAGAACAATGATTTTTTACGAATCGCCCTATCGGTTAATAAAAACACTGGAACAATTTGCCGAGTTCCTTGGGCCCGACAGACGTGCTTCCGTATCGCGCGAATTATCGAAGTTTTTTGAAGAAAACCGAAGAGGGACGCTGACCGAGCTAATCGAACATTTCAGTTCAAAAACAATCAAAGGCGAAATCGTAATTGTACTTGAAGGATACAAAGTGGAAACTGCAGAAGAAGATGAAGCTGAATGAGAAAATACGATTTCCTTTTTTTTGATCTGGACAATACCCTCTGGGATTTTTCCGTCAATTCGCGCGAAGCACTGAAACAAACGCTCGCAAAACTGGAACTGCTTGGCCAACTCGATTCATTCGATGAATACTTTATAATATATGAGCAAATCAATGAATCGCTCTGGAGTGACTACCGATCAAAAAAAATCACAAAACATGCTTTAATTGCAGAACGTTTTTCGAGGTCGCTCGAAGCATTTGACATTACCAACAAGGATTGGGAAGGAATCAACCGGCTCTACCTTGAATACATGGCACTGCAAACCCGCTTATTTCCCGGAACAGTTGAAACGCTCAGTTATCTGAAAGCAAAAGGTTATCAAATGCACATTATTACCAATGGTTTCAAAGAGGTGCAAAATGCAAAACTCCGGAATTGCGGTTTGACAGGCTTCTTCGGCAAAGTATTTATTTCTGAAGAGATAAAGAATACAAAACCACACCGCGAAATTTTTGAACACGCCTTAAAATCGACCAATGCCCCCAAGAAAAGAAGTATTATGATTGGAGATTCATGGGAAACAGATATTGAAGGGGCCCTTGCATTTGGAATGGACCAGGTGATGTTTTTAAATAATGGCCAAAATAAGGTGCCCGATTCAATAAATTCCATTAAAATGACGCCTTACACATCGCATTTGGAGATAAAACACCACATAAAAACATGGTTTGTAAATGGAATAGTTGATCTCGCAACAATTCTTTAATTTATACTGATTCTAAATAGAACCGGTTTAAATTCTAAAAACAACACTCTATATGTTTATGTTTCAGTAACTTACACAATAAAACCCATATTATTGCGACCACCCTATTTATTTAAGATCTGTTAACAGTGTTAAAATATGTTTTTATTTTTCATTTAATACCAATTATCCTATTCACATTTTTTTAAATTTGTGTTCAAATTTAGGGATTGATACATATCTGGATTAATCCCTATGTAGGAAAGGGGTTTCGATAAATTACATTAAAATCACCGGAAAATTTGATTTGGGGGAATCAAATTTTGCAAGTTGAAAAACTTAAAAGGATCGATTTTAATTGTATTTAACCTGCCTGAGTTTATTTATAAATAAATGCTGTTTAATTTAAATTTATTTACATGAAAAAAATCGCG
>DAITNH010000032.1:0-27570 GCA_036834745.1 Prolixibacteraceae bacterium | reverse complement strand
TATTATAGATCCGTTCAGGGGAGTTCAGGACGGTATGTGGCGAAGAATACTGAACAGTTGCATTCACAATGGCTGTATAATAAATACACCAGGATTACGGAAAAGCTTGAAAATAGCATCAAGATTGACAATGCCAGTATGCCCGACGAAGTGTATGAAAATGATTTGCTCGGAAATATGGTGATCAAAATTAAGCTCAATAATTACGAGCATATATCATCAGCATCAATCGACCACCAGAAGATATGTTGTTATCATGAAGAATCAGGATATGCATTCCTCTATTTACCGGTTCTGGAGAAAAAAGCCTATCAGCTTAAATATTCATTTGGCAGTCAACTGATGGATGATTGTATTTTAAACGATGGGACTTACAATATTTACAGCCTCGAAAAGAGTAAGAATGCGATCAGGTTTGATGTGAAAATGTATGGCAGTCAACTGATTAAACTTAAATGTGCAAGACCCAAATCAATTGATTCTTTAAACGAAAATTTGAAAGTCAAATCATCAGGGTATAATGAGGTTCAAAACATGTTGATCCTGGAAGTTTCTGGTCGGGATTTCCAGGGCGAGAAAGGACTTATTACACTCAATTACTGATTTCTTTAAAAGTGATTTTTTCATTGAATTTAATTTTCATATCCATGTCATCTGAGATTAAAAAGCTGAATATAAACATAGATAAGAGTGATATTTTATTTATGGGTATCGACTTCGGGACCGGTGGTTGTAAAATTACAATCATCAACCCAAATGGCGATATTGTGGCCGAGACTTCTGAAGAATATGAAACCTACCACCCAAAGCCATCCTGGTGCGAGCAAAATCCCGACGACTGGTTTTTAGCCTTAACTTGCTGTTTAACAAAAATAAAAAAATCTACAAACATCGACCTGAATCACATTAAGTCAATTGCACTGGATGGCTCTACACATAATGCAGTTCTTTTAGACAAGCAGATGGAGGTAATCAGGCCAACCATCATGTGGACCGACCAACGAAGCATTGATGAAGTAAAATACCTGGAAATAGGATGGGGCGCAGAAATTTTCGGGATGACTTACCAGAAAGTTTCGCCAACCTGGACTCTGCCTCAACTTTTGTGGGTCAAAAATAATGAACCTTACAACTTTCAGAAGATACATCGGATCATGTTTGTGAAAGACTATATCAGGTTTCAATTGACCGGGAGTTGGGAAACGGATTACGTCGATGCACAGGGCACTTTATTCTATGATGTGGTGAAAAATCAATGGTCGGAAGAGTTATGCCGATTAATTGATTTGCCGGTTGAAGTGTTGCCACCGCTGTGTTTCCCTACCGATATTGTTGGTAAAATTACTGTCAAAGCATTTGAAATTACGGGCTTAACCGAAGGTACACCTGTAGTATGCGGGACATCTGACGTTACCGTGGAAGATTACGCGGCCGGAGCTGTCAAGCCAGGACAATGTATCATTAAATTGGCAACGGCCGGCAACGTCAATGTGATGACTGCCCATCCAAACCCAAATCCATTGACGATAACTTATTCTCATGTTGTTCCTGATCTGTGGTACACGGCAGCAGCCACCAATACGGCAGCTTATTCCATGAGGTGGTTCAGGGACAATTTCTGTTTTGAAGAGATTGAAAAATCCATAGCAACCAACATAAACGTTTACCAGCTCATGGAAGATTTAGTTCAGTTTATACCAGCAGGATCAGATGGCTTGATTTTTCATCCATACCTTTTGGGGGAAAGGGCTCCATACTGGGATCCTTACCTTAGGGCAAGTTTCATCGGAGCATCAATGTCACATACCAAAGGACATTTTATCAAAGCCTTAATGGAAGGCGTGGCATTTTCACTCAAAGACTGTTTCAGGTTGATTGAAAATATGAATTTAGAAGTATCAGAGTTTATTATCATCGGCGGAGGTTCCAGGAGCGATACCTGGTCGCAGATTATTTGTGATGTATTCGGAAAAAAGCTTATACGACCATTAGTTGTCGATGCATCTTATGGTTCAGCCTTGCTTGCCGGCGTTGGAATTGGAGTATTTCCAGATGTGGTTGATGCGGTCAATCAATGTGTGAAAGTTGATAAAATCTATGAACCTAACGAATTAAACCACCAGATGTATCAAAAGCTGTTCCCGGTATATCTGGCTATTCACAATCAGTTGAAGAATATTTATCAGGATATTTATAAGATTATAAATTAAATAAAAAGTAATGAAATTAGAACAGAACTCTTACATGTTTGACATGGTCCTTTTTGAATTGCAGGATATTGTGGGTAAGGATTATGTATCAATCAAGTCCTCTGACAAAGAGGTTTATTCAGTTGATTATTTTTGGATTCCGGAGATGTGGCATGACCGCCAAAAAGGCAGAGACTTGACCCGTCCATCAGCAGATTTTATTGTGCATCCGGCCAATGCAGCAGAGGTTTCAAAAATCTTAAAAATTGCCAACAACTATAAGATACCGGTTACTGCATGGGGAGGCGGAAGTGGTTCACAGGGAGGCGCACTTCCTGTTTTCGGGGGGATCATTCTCGATACCAAAAGAATGGATCAGATTTTCAGTATCGACCAGAACTCCATGACTGTAGAAGTTGGTACCGGAATTATTATGAAACACCTGGAATGGGAACTTGAAAGATTCGGATTATCGACCATGCACGACCCGGCTTCATCGAATTGTGCGACCGTTGGTGGTTTTATTGCTCACCGGGGCACTGGGGTATTATCAACCAAATATGGCAAAATGGAGGATATGATCGTCAACATGGAAGTTGTTCTTCCGACAGGCGAGATCATCAAAAGCCTTCCGGTACCTAAAACCGCTTGTGGTCCGGATTTAAACCAGTTGTTTATTGGTTCTGAAGGCACGCTGGGAGTTGTGACAAAAGTAACCTTGACGATCAATAAAATTCCTGAAGTAAGAAAATTCAGGGCATTTATCTTCAAGGACTTAGCTACAGGATTAAGAGTTGGTCAACGATTAATGACTGAAAAACTTCAACCTGCGGTAATCCGGTTGTACAGCGAAGATGAAACGAAAGAAGTCATCCACAAAGTTCTGGGAATAGACAAAAAAGGAGCGTACATGGTATATGGTTTCGATGGACGCAAGGAAATGGTGGACATGCAATTGAAATATGCCTATGAAATTGCCGAAGAAGAAGGAGGCGAAGATTTAGGCGAAGAATTAGGCCAGCAATGGTGGAATAACCGTTATAAATTCTTTTTTCCTCCATACATGTTCAGTCTGCCTCAGTGTTTTGGTACTCTGGACACGGTTGCAACATACAGCGATATCGAGAATATTTTTAATGCCATGAAAAAGGTTCTTGAGACCAAATACCCTCAGGCAAGGTTTATCGGTCACTTTTCGCACTGGTTTAATTGGGGCTGTATGCTTTATGCACGGTTTATTATCGATACTCCGCCGGATGACCCGCACGAAATGCTTTTCTTGCATAACAGCATCTGGAATGATGCGTTGAGAGCTGCGATGGATGCAGGTGGTGTATTGAATGAGCATCATGGAATTGGATTAAAACTAAGCAGGCTGGTTCCGGAACTTTATGGGAATTCCTTTCAAATACTCAAAGATTTGAAGAAATCCCTGGATCCAAATGGAATTATGAATCCCGGTAAATTAGGGTTTGGATTATAAAAATGTGCTTAAAAATAATAATAGCAATATGACAACCATATCAAAAAATAATTTAGATACAATTAAAACATGCCGGTACTGTCCGATGTGTAAACAGGCTTGTCCTTCAGCATTCATTAGCTACAGGGAATCTGACACCCCCAGGGGCAGGGCTATGTTATTGCATAGCGTTTATTACGGCGAAAAAGAATATACTGCTTCTGCGATAGAAGCTATGTACAATTGCTTCGTCTGCGGATCGTGTATGAGTTGGTGTGCCGGTTTCGAAGTGGGTGGCCAGCATATTCCCAACATGATTCGATTTGCAAGAAAGGATATCGTAAAACGCAAAATGGCTCCAGCAATTGTTGAAGCAATTAAATCCTCAATTCTGGCAAACAACAATCCATATCAAATAGATCAGTCAAAGTCATTTTCTGAATCTGTAACGGAACAAAAAGCTGAAGTCATGTACTTTATGGGGTCGGAAATAAATTATAAAAACCCTGAAATAGCTGAAGCTGTCATTCAAATTCTTAACAAGCTGAAGGTGAACTTCTCTCTTTTGAAGAATGAACCAACAAGTGGTAAAATGCTTGATATGCTTGGATACGAAGATGAAGCAATTGTGAAAGCAACCGAACTCTTTAAGAGAATTACCGATTCTGGTTGTAAAATTTTGTTGGTATCAGATCCATTGGAATATGATGGATTTAAAAATGATTTTCCGAAATGGGGACTCACTTTTGCTACTGATGTGAAAATCTTACACCTGTCCGAATATTTGGCCGATTTTATTAAATCAGGTAGTCTGAGGTTGAGTAAAACAAATGAGATAATCACATTGGCTGACTCTGAATTTTTAGGACGTTTCAACAATGTGTTCGAAGCTCCCCGGGAAATATTAAAATCTTCAGCAGGAGAAAATTTTGTGGAAATGCGATGGAACCGTGAGAAATTACTTTCCACAGGTGAAGCTGCATTTACATTTAACGATCGAATGTTTACTCAAGGTGATAAACTGGGCGAAAAGATCAGGATCCAGGCCAATGATATTCATTGCAAACGAATAATCACTTTGTCAGCAACAGCTAAAAGCAACATTGGTAATCACACTGGTATTGAAGCCATTGATATTGCTGAATTTATTGCCGAACTAATTTAATTGATTTTATAAAAAGAATTGATTCGAATTCGGGAAAAATTTTAGGTGAAATCATAAAAAAGGAAAAGGTTATGAACTTATTAAAAAAATATCAAAAAGGTTACGGCTTTACCAATGTCGTTAGTAAAGGGGAATCAGGCCTGAAAAAAGCAATATTTGATCTGTTAAAACTTGAGGCCGGAAACTCATACGTGGGTGATACAAAATCAAATGAGTCCGCATTTGTGATCTTATCTGGGACATGCAGTATAACTGGAAATGATTTTAGTTATGAGCATATTGGCAACCGGAAAGATGTATTTTCAGGAAAACCAACAACGGTTTACCTTCCATGTAATATTACCTATAAAATAACAGCGGTAACAGAAGTTGAAATCGGGATTTGTTCGGCTGAATCCACATTAAAATCGGCCCCGGTTTTGATTGGGCCGGATGATGTTACTGAGGTAAATCTTGGCGTTTTAAGCTGGACCAGAAAAGCGTATTTTATAATCGACCAGAGAGTCAATTCTGAAAACCTTTTTATTGGTGAGACATTCATCCCTGCCGGAAACTGGGCTTTTCCGCCACATCGCCACGATAATGATAACCTACCAGTGGAAGTGGATATGGATGAGATTTATCATTTCAGGATTAATCCGCCATCCGGCTTTGGTATTCAGGTTAGCTATACTGACGATCTATCCAGAGACAATTCCTACACCCTCCGGAACGGTGATACGACTATTTTGGCTGACGGCTATCATCCGGTGGGTACATCCCCGGTAGATTCTTTATACATGCTTTGGATGATGGCCGGAGAAAAACGGATTTTCTTATCAAGGCCAGATGACGATTACAGTTGGGTAATTAAATGTGAAAACTTACTGAAGCAAAAAAAATGAAGCGTGTAGAAATTGCCGGACTTGGATTTTGTGGCCTTGATTATTTGTCCATATTGCCTCACATTCCTGTTGATGAGAAAGTTGAAATTGTCCAAAGTCTGGTTCAGGGAGGTGGACCTGCGGCTACAGCTATGGTAACAGCAGCCCGGCTTGGCGCGCAAACTGCTTTTATTGGGGCCGTTGGAGATGATGACCGTGGATTGACCATTATTCAGGGACTGAAACATGAAAATGTCGATACCCGGTATATTCAGGAGAAAATAGGCAAAGAATCACCTGCTGCATTTTGCTGGATTGAAAAAAAAAGCGGGAAGCGAAGCATTGCATGGACCAAAGGAACTTCCCTTCCTATGGACGCTGATCAGATTGATCCTGATTTTATTGCTTCCCTGAAGTTGTTGCATCTCGATGGTCATAATATGGAAGCAGCAGTAAAAGCCGCCCGCATAGCCAAGGATAACGGTGTTATTGTTTCACTTGATGCCGGAACGATGCTTCCGGATATTGATATACTGGTCGGGCTTGCTGACATTTGTATTGCATCGGAGAATTTTGCGTGTCATTACACAGGTGAAAATAACATTCAAAAAGCTGCTGAAAAATTATTTAAAACGGGATGTCTTATTGCAGCGGTAACCAGCGGTAAGAATGGTGTGTTTGCTGTGACCTCAAACGGTAGTATTAAAAAAGATGCTTTTCACGTTCCTGTAATTGATACCACCGGAGCTGGAGATGTTTTCCACGGATCATTCGCTTATGCATATATTCAGGGCTGGGAACTGGATCGGGTATTTGAATTTGCGAGCGCAACTGCTGCTATTAAATGTATGAAATTTGGTGGTAGAACCGGTATTCCATCATCAGCTGAAGTACATAAATTTTTACAATCGAAAGGAGTAAACAAGTGATTTCAGAGAAAAAAGAAAAGTTTAAAATTGAATATATTCCTCTTACAAAGGGAGATGGCTTTATGAACGTGGTTATAGAATCAATATGTAGTAGTTCGCAATAATAACTATAATGAATCTTATCGACTTGTGAAAGAGGCTTGATATAGAAATATTCACAGCTGATGATTTGCCTGTAAATAAATATTGAAAGTAAATTAATAACTACATAATTAAATGGTTATGAGAGAAAAAGAAACAAAAACTCAAAGTAGACGCCAGTTCTTGGGTTATTCTGCACTAGGCCTGACCGGATTAACTATCCTTCCGAGTTGGACAATGGCCAATGGGGGACGTATTGCACCCAATGACAGGGTTGTTTTAGGATTCATCGGGTTGGGAAGGCAAGGTTGTTCAGATTTTATCAGCTTTTCCAGTTGCCCAGGAGTCCAGGTTGTGGCCTGTTGCGATGTTGATCAACTGAAACGCGAACGTTTCAAACGGAAAGTTGAAGACTGGCAGAAATCGCAGAATGTTGCATCCAGGTGTGATATGTATGAATTCTATGAAGACCTGCTTGACCGCAAAGATATCGATGCAGTATCAATCGCCACACCCGACCATTGGCATGCCCTGACAGCCATTAATGCCTGCCAGTCAGGGAAAGATGTATATGTACAAAAACCATTGGCATTTACTATCCGCGAAGGCCATGAAATGGTTAAAGCGGTTCGTAGCAACAGCCGTGTATTACAGATCGGAAGCCAGCAGCGTTCAAGTAAGGAGTTTCAGCAAGCCATCGCTCTGGTACGAAGTGGTGCCATCGGTCACATCGAAACGATTTTTGCCAAAGTAGGCGATCCTCCCAAGCCACTTGATTTACCGGAACAACCTATACCAGCTTCACTGAACTGGAATAAGTGGATGGGCCCGCTGAATGATCCCAAAATCCACTATCATTCCAATCTTTGCCCTCCTATTACACTGGATCCGGTACAGGATGAAAAACTGTGGGGGGCTTGGCGCTGGTACCGCGAAACCGGTAATGGGTTTACCGCCGACTGGGGTGCGCACATGTTCGATATTGCACAGGCTGCCATTGGTATGGATGGATCAGGCCCCTGTGAATTTATTCCCAACGGATACAACGGTACACAATACCTGACCATGAAGTATGAAAACGGAATCGTGATGACTGAGCAACCCTACCGGGAAGATAATCGCCAGGGCATTAAATTTAATGGAACCAAAGGTTGGTTGAGAGTTGCGCGTGAGTTCATAGAATGTTCCGATCCTTTATTGCTACCAAAAGAAGAGAAGGAGGTAGGTGAAGGCCAGTATGAAGTAAGTTCTCCGCACATGCAGAACTTTATTGATGCTGTTCGTTCGCGCAAAAATCCTATCGCACCTGTTGAAGTGGGTTGCAGTACCAATACGCTCTGCTGTTTGGGTAACATCGCTACCGAATTGCAGCGACCTGTGAAATGGGACCCAGCAACATTAAGCTTTGGTGATGATGCAGAAGCTTGCAATCATAGGCTTTACCATTATCAATACAGACGACCCTATTTATTATAATGATGTAATCTAATTATGAATGTCACGGGGATGCAAATAGAAAAAATAGTACAAGGCAGTTTTTGTCTTTCCATTACCAAGACATTGTTGATTCTAGTTATTACCGTTTTTAGCATTCAATCATTTGATATAGCTTCCGGAAAAAAAGAATCCAAATTCGGTGGAGTCCAGATTGGCATAATCACATATAGTTATCGCGGCATGACGTTTCAATCAATCCCAGCGATTCTGAATTATGTGGTCTTTTCAGAAATAGGTACTTCTTTTACACCCTTTGGGGAATACATAAGAATTCGTTGCTAAAAAGATATTATATTGAAACAGTAATTTAACCTTAATAAGAACATAAATATGCCTCTAGTTACACTAGCAACTGCCCTGGCAATTGCGAAAGAAAAGAATATAGCGATCGCTGCTTTTAACATCGGAAATTACGAAAGCCTGAAAGCGGTTATTGATTGCGCAACGGAAGAAAAACTTCCTGTCATCATTCAGATATTTAATCGTTTGTTTAACGACGACAAAGCTCGCGACTATGCCGTGCTGGTTCGGGTTATGGCTGAAAACACCGATGTTCCTGTGGTATTACACATGGATCATGGAAAAACAATTGACCAGGTAAAACGAGCGGTGCAATATGGTTTTACATCGGTCATGATTGACGCATCCGAATTGCCAATGGAGGAAAATATTCAAATGACCAAAGAAGTGGTCGCAATTGCCCATCCTCACGGTATTTCTGTAGAAGCTGAATTGGGGCGTTTACTTCCGAAAGGAACAGTGGATTGCGAAAATTTCCTGACTGTTCCGGAAGAGGCATTGGAGTTTGTGAAACTGACAGGAATTGATGCACTGGCAGTTGCTATTGGTACTTCACATGGTTTTTACAAGGAAACCCCTTTTATAGACATCGAAAGGCTTAAAAAAATAAATGCTTTGGTCGGAATTCCAATCGTGTTACATGGTGGTTCTGATACGCCCGACGAGGACGTTCAAAAAGCTATTCTGTGTGGAATCCGAAAAATAAACATTGCCACAGAACTTCATCAGGCATACATCGATGCAACAGCCATTCAGGCAGAGATTCACAAAACAAAGTTTTCGCCAATAGATGTTTATAATGTGCCTGTTTATGACAAAATGAAAGTATTGGTAAGACAGAAAATGAGACTTTTTGCTATGAGGTCGTGAATTTAAACTAACATGGAGATTTATGGAATGAACTATACCGCCGCAAGCTGGGGTATCAAAACCCAAACGCACAAAAAAGGTACTTCGAAAATGGTGAGAAATTTAGATATAAAGAAATTAAATATAGGTCTGTTCATCCCCTGTTATATCGACCAGTTTTACCCACAGGTAGGGATTGCCACGCTGGAATTGTTGCAAAAGATTGGACTGAATGTAGTGTATCCGATGAAGCAAACCTGTTGCGGACAGCCATTGGCTAATAGTGGTGCAGAAAAAGAAGCAATTCCGGTGTACCAAAACTTTGTCCGAAATTTTAGTGAATTTGATTACATCGTTTCGCCTTCCGGAAGTTGTGTTTATCATGTCCGTATACATTATGATATTCTGGAACAGGCCGATGAGGTAAAGAAAGTCAGGCAGAATACTTACGAATTATGCGAATTTATTATCGATGTGCTTGGGATCGATGATCTGAAAATTGAATATCCTCACAAAGTGGGTATTCATCAAAGTTGCCATGGTTTGCGGGGGCTTAAACTAGGGAGGTCTTCTGAATTAGTTGCCAATCCATATTCCAAAGTTCGTAAATTACTTGAGAAGGCTAAAGGAATAGAAATCATCAGGCTCAACCGGGAGGACGAATGTTGTGGCTTTGGCGGAACTTTTTCCGTATTCGAACCTGAAGTATCTGTAAAAATGGGCAAAGACAGGGTACGCGACCATCAAGAAAATGATGCCGAAATCATTACTGCTACAGACATGTCCTGCCTGATGCATCTGGAGGGGATCATCAGGAGGCAAAAATGGGATATCAAAGTGGTACATATTGCCGAAATTTTAAATAGCAATAATTTATGACAGGACATTCTGAGAAGGCTGGTCAATTTCTAAAAGATGAAAAGCGGGCCGACTGGCATGACCAAACCTTATGGATTGTTCGTCAGAAGCGGGACAAGGCGGCCTGGTCTGTCTCGGAATGGGAAGGTTTGCGTGAATATGCTTCTCAGATAAAAGATCATGTGTTATCAAATCTGGATGATTACTTAATACAATTTGAAGAGAAAGCTGTTGAAAATGGAGTTAACGTTCATTGGGCAAGTAATGCACATGAGTTCAACGAAATTATCCTTCACATAGTAAAAGCGAATAATGCAGTAAAAATTGTAAAAAGTAAGTCGATGCTGACTGAGGAGTGTGGCCTCAACCCATTTCTGGAAAAGAACGGACTGGAAGTCGTTGACACTGATCTCGGGGAACGGATTATCCAGTTTAGGAACGAACCGCCAAGTCACATTGTCTTACCAGCCATTCACCTGAAGAAAGAGGAAATAGGGGAGCTTTTTCATGAAAAACTGCACACAGAAAAGGGAGCTTCAGACCCTAAGTATTTAACGGCTGCAGCCCGTGTTCATCTGCGTGAAAAGTTTTTGTCTGCAGACATAGCAATCACAGGGGTTAATTTTGCTGTTGCTGATTCGGGGACAGTGGTTGTTTGCACCAATGAAGGAAATGCGGATATGGGTGTACATGCTGCACCTGTTCAAATCCATTGTATGGGGATAGAAAAAATCATCCCACGAGCGGAAGACCTTGCTGTTTTTACACGCCTGCTTGCACGAAGCGCCACCGGACAGCCCATTACGACGTATACATCACATTATCGGAAGCCAAAAGCCGGAGGACAAATGCATGTGGTCATTGTTGATAATGGCAGGTCAAAAAGTTTGGGCAGAGAAAAATATCGGAATTCATTGAAATGTATCCGTTGCGGGGCCTGCATGAACACTTGTCCGGTTTACAGGAGCAGTGGCGGACACAGTTACAGCTATGTGATTCCGGGCCCTGTAGGCTCCATCCTTGCCCCAGGTTCGGATATCAATAAATTCAATGACTTGCCCTTTGCCTCCTCGTTGTGTGGATCTTGCACCAATGTTTGCCCTGTAAAAATTGACATACATAACCTGCTATACGATTGGAGGCAGGAAATAGTAGAAAGAAAGCTTTTGCCTCCTGTAAAGATGTTCTTTTTGAAAATAACCGGGAAAGTTTTATCACAAAGTTCATTCTACAATTTATCGGGCAAAGTTGCACGTTGGGCGCTCAGGAATTTCCCACGGAAGATGGTTTATCATCGCATAAATGTTTGGGGTTGGGGAAGGGAATTACCTGAAGTACCAAAAGAATCGTTTAAACAACGGTACAGGAAAAATTCTCAGAAAAGGAGGGTAAGAAATGAGCAGAGATGATATTTTACAGACAGTTAAGCAAAATGTAGCTGAGTTCAAACCTTTGCCGAAGTATTTGAAGGATACCGAGCAACAATCTGCCGAAAAGTTAAAAGAAATTTTCATAAAATACCTGAAACAGGTAGGGGCCCAATTTATTGAGTTGAAATCGAATGAAGATATTGCCCCATTTATTGCAGAGCATTTTCCCGGAGCATTTGATTTTGGCAAAAATGATATATGGGAAGAATACTCCGAATATTGTCCGAAAGAAAAACTAAACCAATTGGAAACAGTCATGCTTGAAGGTCAATTGGGAGTAGCCGAAAACGGAGCGATATGGCTGAACGATTCGGATTTTCCCAACCGTTTGATACCATTCATTGCCCAGCAGGTGATCATCAAACTGGATTCAGATAAAATTGTCAGTAATATGATCGAGGCTTATCGCAAGATTAATCTTGAAAATGCCGGATTTGGGGTATTCATATCAGGCCCATCCAAAACCGCAGATATTGAACAAAGTCTCGTGTATGGGGCACATGGTCCGAAAGAGCTAAAAGTCATTCTGTATTCGAGAGAAAAAACCAATAGTAAAAATGTTCGATAATTTTTGAATTTGGAAACACAAAACAAGAAAAATAAGAATATATAATATGGGATAATTATTTTTGAGAAGGTAGTCTAATGGAGAAAAGTGAAAATTATAGCAATCATTAATATAGGCAAAAAAAGAAAAATTGAACTGTAATAGAATTTCATGGATGGATGAAAATTTTTAATGGGCTTTAGTGAGACCCAGGTATTAACAGTTTAAATTTTAGCAATGGAAACATTTTGTGAAATCATTTTGGATTTGGAAAATAAATTATCCGGAATGAAAGAAGTTTCCGAAAAAGTTTCGGAACGAATCGAGTATGCAATCGGTCATTGCAAGATAGCATTAGACCGAATGCGGCAACTAGTAATAATAGAAGGGTTTCCTGACCGGAACTCGGAAATCTACTTTTTCAAAAAGATCAAACCTGCAGTTTACTGTAAACTGTTATACTTTCGAGGTGTTTTTGAAATAGAAACCAACCGTCATGAAATAGATAAAGACGGGCTGAAGAAGTACTTTCAGCAAAAGCTGGACAAGATCATGGAGTACATGGATAAACACCGGGTGAAAGTCCAGTACTTCAAATGCGGATTCAAACATTTGGATGAAAAGTATTTTGTTCGTGAAAACACTGAAATACCACTTGAACTCAGAGGCAGCCATCATTTGATGGATGAGGATTTCTTTACTTGGCACGATCATACCTTTTCAATGATCATGGCTAATGAAATGCTGATTGAATATATTCGAAAGGAGATGGAAAAACTCGATAAACCTGCTGAATATGATCAAAACCATTACAAATCGCCTCTCAAATGGACTGGGCATAAAATTGATTTGGGTGAGATCATTTATGCTCTTCTATATTCAGGCGCAGTCAACAATGGCAATGCCACAATAATAGATTTGGCAGAAGCCTTTGAACAAATCTTCAATGTTGAGATAAAGGAAGATATTTATCGTTACCGTCTGGACATCCAGCAGAGAAAGATTGAACGTACCAAGTTTCTGAGTCAACTAATAGCCATCTTGCGACGAATGATCGATGAAAAAGATGAATAAAAATTGAAAAAATGATCGAGCGAACCATATTCCCAAATGTGGCAATACAGGATGTTTTATATCTTTGCCATGTTGAAAATATAATTTCTATGCTTTTATCGGGATAATTTCGATGAAGTAAAAATATAGATAGCGTTAGCTTTTTATTTCGTGTAAGAGAAAATCGTCAATTTTATATACACCACTGGAATAAATAGGTATGACGCTCATGCTTTGGCGTGGGCTGTGCTTATTTAGTGGTGTGGGCGTTTGACGATGCCTCTCTCTCTGATGGGTTGTGGCTCGCGCCTTATTTTATTAGTTTAACAATCAAATATTAAAAGTATGTCAAGCATTAACACTGAAAAAATTCGTAAAAATGCCGATCTGATTAATCCGATTTCTGGCTGTCCATTTGGAGATCCGGTCGCCGAGTGTCCCTTCATCCCTTTTTATGAAATAAAAGATGAACGGAAGCAAATTGAGCAGATTGAAGTTATTTCACAGAACGAATTGGATGAACTTCGTATGTTTCACCGTGCCTGTATGGAAAGATACAGAAAAGGTGAATGGCAATTAAAAGTCACCGATGTAACTACACGTTAAAAACAACCCCGGAGGAAAATCCACCCTTCCACCCAAAGTTTTCAAATTTCCTGCTGATTACAGTTAGCGGTGAAAAGTATATTGCAATTGCTTCCATTATGCTTTTTGCATTTCAGTTGTACACAATTTAGTAAGAAGCAAATCCATATCCTCTGAAATTTTCTTGTCAAGAACTTTTGCATAAATTTGAGTCGTTTTCAATGACGTATGTCCCAATATTTTAGAAACAGTTTCAATCGGAACTCCGTTACTAAGGGTAACTGAGGTTGCAAAGGTATGCCGGGCAATGTGCATGGTAATATTCTTGTTGATGTCACAAATATCTCCCAGTTCTTTAAGGTAACTATTCATTTTCTGGTTGGTCAACACAGGAAGCAGAATGTCCTTATTGAATGTCTTTGGATAACCTTCATATTTCTTCAAGATATCTTTTGCTTTTGGAAGAATGGGAATCCGGCATCTGTTGTTTGTTTTAGACCGATCAATGATAATCCATTCCTTCCCATCAGCACCATGTTTTAGATGGATTTGACTTAATTTGGCAATATCAGAAAATGAAAGGCCGGTATAGCAAGCAAAAATAAAAATATCGCGCACAACGCTTAAACGTTCGATAAGAATATTTTTATCTTCAAGTCGTTTCAGTTCTTCCATCGAAAGGATTTCGCGATGTGTTTCATCCAATCCAACTTTAAATTTCGAATATGGATTCTTATCGATGTAATCCATCGAAATGGCAAGATTTAAAACACGACGGAGGTGTTTGTGGTAATTCCATGCGGTATTCTGCTGATTATTAAAATCTTTCTTGATAAAGACATCAAACGCATCCAGAAATTTATAATCAATAGATTGAATGGAAATATCTGATTTCTTGCAATGAGTACTTATAAATTCAGCCAACCGTTTTCGGGAAGATTTATAGTGCTTATAGGTTTCCATCGAATATCCTTTGTTGAGCTTGGCGATGATGCTATTGAGATAATAGTCAAAGACAAATAATATCCCTTTAGATTCTTCGCTATTCACTAATTTGTTTTTGACATCGATAGCATCAAATTCTTCATTTGAAGACCTTAGTTGGTTAAAGATATCCTGAATTTCAGTTTTCATTTTATCTAACCGGTCATTCAATACTCTGGCTCCTGGAATTTTTCCCTTGACATGTTGCTTAATTTCATCCCAATGGTCTTGAGAGACAAAAATTCCTGTTGAGAGTTCAACTCTTTTATTCTTGAATGTAAATCTCACATAGATAGGTGATTTACCATCAGCGGACTCCCTGTTTTTCCGTAATGAAAAATTTATAACAATCTTCATAGCATATCAATTAACAATAATTAGAAAAATGGTCTCTGCGACCGATTAAAAATACCTCATTAGAGACTTAAAAAAAAGCACCAAAATGGGTCAAAGTGAATCAAATAAAATGTTTGTATTCAATTAGTTGCAGAGTTTGCCGCGACCATAAACAGTCCCGAAAGTCATGGTCTCGATTTTGCCGCTTTAAGTATGACTTTATATGAAGTTTTTTGATATTTTACTCAAAAATAAAAGCGCTTAAATCATTGAATTTAAGCGCTTTTGATCTAATTTGACTTCTACTTTTGTGCCCAGAACAAGACTCGAACTTGCACACCGTAACCGGCACCAGCCCCTCAAGCTGGCGTGTCTACCAATTTCACCATCTGGGCATTCAAATTTTGTGTGTGCAAAACTAAAAAAAATCTTAAAACCTCCTCATTAAATTCAGGAATAATTTCAAACTAATTATAACTTTGAATTCAATATAATTTTTGTTTTTCCTAAATCATGCTTAAATAAAGAACTTCTGCTATGAAACGAGTTGTTTACCTATTGATTATGAATATTTTGGTTGTTACAGGTTATTCTCAGGTAAGAGTTTTGGAACTTTCGCATTACCTTTTCCCTGAATTTACCAAAGGGGTTGTTTTAATGAAAACAGGCGTGAAGAATGAGGCTTTGCTCAATTATAATTCATTGACAGAAGAAATGATTTTCGACAATAAAGGCACAAAGCTGGCGCTTGGTCAATTGGATCAGGTTGATACAGTTTACATTCAGAACAGAAAATTTTTTCCGCTGAACAAGAAATTTGTCGAAATTGTGTACCAATCAAAGTATGCCTTGTATGCCGAGCATAAATGCAATGTGAAAGATCCGGGAAAACCGGCAGCCTATGGTGGAACTTCCCAAACATCGGCTACTACAACTTACTCATCGTATTTTTCGGGCGGTCAGGTTTACGAACTAAAATTGCCTGAAGGTTTCGAAACCCGGCCATTCATTGATTACTGGCTGAAGAAGGATGGCGAAGTAAATAAGTTTTTAAGCGTTCGGCAGATGTCGAAATTATTTGGTGAAAAAGAGAATTTATGCAAGGCTTACCTGAAGAAAAATGATGTGAAATATGAAAATCAGGAAGGCATTGTTGAAATGATTAAGTTTTTGGAAGCCAATTATTGAAGGTACATATCTGCAATGTCTTCAAAAGCATTTCGGTTTGGCCATTTCTGATCCCAGGCATCTCCTGCAATTTTTTCTATCCGTCCTTTAAATTCAGTTAAAATTCCTTTTTCCGAAACAAACCTGAGGGCTTCATCGAACGATTTATACATGCTGGTAAAAAATGATTCCTGACGTATAATGTGTTCACTTGCAAATGTTTGGGCAATTTCAATATTGAAAAACATTACATCGGCCAGTAAAGAAGCATCGGCATCCAGCGAAATCAGTTTTTTAATCCATTTTTGGGCCACCGATCGCCGCATTTTTGCTTTACGGCTGCTAACGGGATAGTATTCTTTGCTAATCTGAAAGCGACATTGTTCGGTCAATTTGTTTTCGTTGGGATTGAATGCGAAATCGTAATATTCCTTCACATTTCCGAATCTGTTGTACAAGTCAACTATTTGATCTTCAAGTTGCTCCTTGGTCAGGTCTTTCAGGTATTTTCTGAGTTCACGTTTGCTCATCAATGTTGGATTTACGCAATATTGGTGAAAACGGATTGAATGTCGTCGTCATCTTCGATTTTATCGATCAGTTTTTCGATGTCAACCAACTGTTCTTCGGTAAACTCAACCGGAGTATTCGGGATTCGCTGCAAATTAGCTTTGGTAACTTCAATTTTCAAGGTTTCAAGAGCCTGTGACAGTGTTCCAAAATTGGTATAATCTCCTGAAGCATATATAGTTCCTTCGTTTTCTTCAATATCTTCCAGTCCGGCGTCAATTAATTCCAGTTCGAGATCTTCAATGTTCATCCCGTCTTTTTTCTGAAATTCAAAAACTGCTTTGCGCGAAAACATGAATTCGAGCGAACCAGTCGGTACCAATGCACCTCCGGCTTTATTGAAATACATCTTAACGTTTGCAACAGTCCGGGTTGGATTATCGGTTGCACATTCAATAAAAATCAACACTCCATGAGGGCCCTTTCCTTCATAGTTTATTTCAAAAAAAGTTTCAGCATCCTTACCTGCTGCACGTTTGATAGCAGCATCAATGTTGTCTTTCGGCATATTTTGTGCCTTCGCATTTTGAATGGCGGTGCGAAGTTTTGAATTCATATCCGGATCCGGCACGCCTTCACGGGCAGCAACAGTAATGGCTTTTCCTAATTTTGGAAATGTACGCGACATTTTATCCCAACGTTTTTCTTTGGTTGCTCTTCGGTATTCGAACGCTCTTCCCATATCAGATTATTTTAAGTGATCGTTTTGTTTATCCTATTTTTAAGAGGCACAAAAATACAAATTGAATTGTTTTTCCCGAACGAATACAATAAATATTGTTGACAAAGTTTTTGTACTTTTGCGCTTCTGTTCCGAAATAGGATGAATTAATACTTATTGACAATATGACATTTGATGAATTTGGATTGAACGATAAAATTCTGGAAGCTATTTCGTACATGGGTTACGAAAAAGCTTCTGATATACAAGAGCTTACAATACCTTCGATTTTAAAAGGAGACGATATCCTTGCCTGTGCACAAACAGGTACAGGTAAAACAGCCGCGTTTGTTTTGCCAATTCTGGACCATCTGGCTGTTGAAGATAATCATAACTTAAGCACACTTATCATTGTTCCGACGCGCGAACTTGCTATTCAGATCAACCAACAAATACAAGGATTTTCTTATTTTCTGAACATCAATTCAATAACTGTTTATGGCGGGCGCGATGGATCTGACTGGGATGCCGAATGCAAAGCGCTGACAAAAGGTACCAACATCATTGTTGCTACTCCCGGAAAATTGATTTCTCACCTGAATCTGGGCTATGTACAATTTGATAAGATCAAACATGTTGTGCTCGATGAAGCCGATCGTATGCTCGATATTGGTTTTTATGACGATATCATGCGTATCCTGAGTTATGTTCCTGAAGACAGGCAAACATTGATGTTTTCGGCAACAATGCCACAAAAAATCAGGGAACTTGCCTCAAAAATATTGAGAAATCCAGTCGAATTCAGTACTTCAATATCCAAACCAGCCGAAGGCGTTTTGCAGGCTGCTTATGTTGTTCACGAAAACCAAAAGATAGGTGTAATCAACAGTCTGATCTCGAATAAACCTGATTTGGACAGTATTCTTGTATTTAGTTCGACCAAGCGTAAAGTGAATGAAATAGTGAAAAACCTGCGAAGGGCAGGAAATATCGTCGAAGGAATTTCGTCAGATCTGGAACAGAAGGAGAGGGAAGACGTCGTCATGCGTTTCCGTTCGAAACGCACGCGGGTGTTGGTTGCTACCGATGTTTTAAGTCGTGGAATTGATATAAAGGACATTAATCTGATCATCAATTTTGATGTTCCCGGGTCGGCTGAAGATTACGTGCACCGTGTTGGAAGAACTGCCCGTGCCGATAAAACCGGTATTGCCATCAGTTTGATCAATGAGCAGGACATGGAAAAATTTGACCGGATAGAAAAGCTGATTGAAATGGAAGTCCTTAAAATTCCAGTACCGCCGGAATTGGGCGAAGCACCGGTTTATAAAGTTCGTCCTGCACGCAAAGGAGGTCGTCCGCAGGGCAAATGGAATTATTCTTCAGGTAAAAAGCCTGATAGAAGAAATCCAAATCCATCCTGATAATTCTTGCCTAAACCCTAAAATCTAAGATATGAGAGCGATTCAGTTGTTTTTTGTGTTGATGTTTTCAGGTATAGTATTATTGTCAGTAGCACAGAATACCCACGAAGAACCGAAAACGCTTGAAATTGGTCAGTCTGCACCGGATTTTAACCTGAAAGGAACAGATGGCAAAATGTATTCTTTAAGTTCTTTTTCGAAAGCCAAGGTTCTTATTGTCATTTTTGGGGCAAATCATTGTCCGACGGCTCAGGCATATGAAGACCGTATAATTTCCATTACCAAAGATTATAAATCCAAAGGAGTTGAAGTGGTGATGATTTCCTCCAACAGCAATGAGGCGCTGAGCCTGTCTGAATTGGGTTATACTGATTTGGGAGATACCTTCGAAGAAATGATCATTAGGTACAAGGATAAGCAGTTTAATTTTCCTTACCTGTATGATGGTGGTGATCAAAAGACAGCACTTCTATACGGTCCGGTTGCAACACCTCATTCTTTTGTTTTCGATTCGGCGCGCAAATTACAATATGAGGGGCGTATCGACCAATATGAAAAACCGGGTACCGCAAACGGTGAAGATTTGCGAAGTGCCATTGATGCAGTTCTTGCTGGTAAAAAAACAGAACCGGCAACCACAAAGGTTTTTGGATGTTCGATGAAATGGTCGTGGAAGAAGGAATATACAGAACAGCTTTATAAGAAATGGGCCGCATTGCCAGTTGCCTTAAACGAAATTTCTGCGGAAGGAATCAAAGAACTGATTCAGAACAAAGGTCAGAAATTGCGGTTGATCAACGTGTGGGCTACCTGGTGCGGGCCGTGTACCATGGAATTTCCTGATTTTATATCCATCGACCGGATGTACCGTGGACGTGATTTTGAATTTGTATCTGTCAGTGCAGATAAACCCGGTCAAAAAGAGAAAGCACTTTTGTTTCTGAAAGAGCAGGAAGCTTCCAATAAAAACTATATTTTCTCCGGAAGTAATATTTACGAGTTAATTGAAGCAGTTGATCCTGATTGGAAAGGAGCGCTTCCCTATACTTTACTGGTTGAACCGGGAGGCAAAATTGTTTATCGTCAGCAAGGTACAATTGATCCGCTGAAGTTGAAAAAAATGATTGTGGACCACCCGATGATCGGCCGTTATTTTTAATTCATACACTGAATATGTTCTCTTTTCTTAAAAAGCTCGATAATAAAGATCATAAACCTACCTTTGGCGCTTTAAAAATATTAAAGTACATCGGTCCTGGCTTGCTGGTTACCGTGGGTTTTATTGATCCCGGCAATTGGGCCTCGAATATTGCAGCCGGAGCTGAATTTGGATTTACCTTGCTTTGGATGGTAACTTTATCCACCATCATGCTCATCATTCTTCAGCACAATGTTGCACACCTTGGTATCGCAACTGGTTTATGTTTGTCCGAAGCTGCCACCAAACACACACGACCATGGATTTCACGATCCATTCTCGGAACTGCAATGCTGGCTTCTGTGTCAACTTCCCTGGCCGAGATTCTGGGAGGTGCAATTGCCCTTCAGATGCTTTTTGGGATTCCGATTCCGGCAGGAGCAATCCTTGTGGTAATATTTGTTGGCGTAATGTTGTTTACCAATTCGTACGCACTTATCGAAAAAATAATCATTGCTTTTGTTTCCATTATTGGCTTGTCATTTCTTTATGAACTGAGTCTGGTTGAAATTGATTGGGTTCAGGCTGGCATTGCCTGGGTTGTTCCATCCATTCCTCAGGGTTCTATTCTGATTATTATGAGTGTTTTGGGAGCAGTTGTGATGCCTCACAATCTTTTTTTACATTCTGAAATTATTCAAAGCCGGCAGTGGAATCTCGAAGATGATGCTGTAATTAAAAAGCAGCTTGATTACGAATTTGTTGACACACTGGTTTCTATGCTCATTGGATGGGCTATTAACAGTGCGATGATAATTTTGGCAGCAGCAACTTTTTTCACCAAAAGTGTAAATGTTGATGAATTGCAGCAAGCCCAATCGATGTTGGGACCATTGCTGGGTAACAATGCCGGTGTGGTGTTTGCCATTGCTTTGCTCTTCGCCGGAATTGCCAGTACAATTACTTCAGGAATGGCAGGTGGAAGTATTTTTTCCGGTTTATTTAGCGAACCTTATGATATTAATGACAACCACAGCCGGTTGGGAATCGCATTATCGCTGATCACTGCGATGTTGCTTATTTTTGTCATCGGTAATCCGTTTAGGGCACTCATCCTATCTCAAATGATTCTTAGCATACAACTTCCGTTTACCATTTTTTTACAGATTTACCTTACCTCTTCAAAAGAGGTGATGGGTAAGTATGTCAATACAACATCCACTACTGTTTTGATGCTAATAATTGGCAGCATTGTTACCTTTTTGAACGTGTTACTTTTCATCAGTTTCTTTTAAAATGTTACAAATTCGCCATTTTTGTACTTGCACAAATTGAAGACTGGTTGATTTTATATCTTTTAAGGCCTCAAAATGGACTAAATATTACCGTTTATTTGATTGCCTTTTTTGTTAATATCTCTCATAAAACTATGTTTATTAATCCTAAGACCTAATGTTGAAGGCAAGTATTAACCAGGAAATTTTATCAACAATTGTTGATAAAATAGAATGATAGCTGGTTTGTACAAAAGCTACAAAATGCTTGACTTATATACTCCGGATGTTGTATTTTTATTTCATCAGACGAGCGATAAAAAGCTGCTCGGAACGAATGGAAATGGAATTGAATTTTTAACCGGATTTAAAACCAGATCATCCGGATCTTAGGATCTGCATTCGGAAAGAGCTGAAGTTGGACAGAAAGCTTGCTTTCAACGTCCGTCAATCTTTGAAAGATCGTTTTACGTTCAGCAAAAAGTTGATTCAGGAAGGTGAAAGATTGGAAGAAACTCCGGTTTCAGAAAATCAGCCGAGGTGAAAGATTATCTCCGGATAATCAGCCGCTTTTCATCGTCAAGACAAACCGCAAGGCCAGTCGAAACTGATGGCTTACCTGAAACTTCGTTCGTGAAGATTGGATCGAAAGAAACAATCGAATGAACAACCTGAAGATAATGCTGTAACAGGCATTAAGGGGATGGTTCAAGGCTTGGAGAAATGGCTGAAAAGCCGGATTAAACAGCCAGTTGTAATAACCGTAGTCTGGCACTCAGGAAAACCTTCGGGTTATCCAAAAGTGAATGGGAACTCTCCTAACGGAAGGTTCCCATTCGTGTTTTTAGCAATACTTCTAATTAAATATATCAGAGTTTTCATACGTTGGCAAACTAAAGGTAAACTTGCTGCCTTTGTTCTGTGTACTTTCAACCCAGATTTGGCCTCCGTTTTTTGCCAGAAAGTCTTTACAAATGATGAGCCCAAGTCCGGTGCCTTCTTCATTTTCTGTACCATTGGTATTTGTCCGTTTGTCGATTTCAAAAATCTCGCTTATTTTATCGGGATGGATTCCGACCCCATCATCAGAAACTGTGACTTCGACATTATTTATATTCGTTTTTGCCGTGATTTTCACCTTACCTCCCTTGCGTGTATATTTTATTGCGTTCGAAATCAGATTTCGCAGGACAGTATCGATCATGTCTTTGTCCGCATATACCAGGTATTTTTTACTAAAGTCAGATGATAATTTAATGTCTTTAATGGTGGCATTCCCTTCCGCTATTCTTAATACTTGCGTAATTCGGTCATTTAAATTGATTACTTCCGGATTGAATTTGTACATACCAGTCCGGTTTCGTGACCATATCAACAGGTTTTCAAGTAATTTATAAGCCTGATTGGCTGCACTTTCAATGGTGGTCAGCCCTTTATGAAGCGTCTGGTCATCAATTTCAGTAAAATTCTTCAGCATTAAATCGGCGAAACCAATAATTGCACCAAACGGGTTTCTAAGGTCGTGGGCAATTATTGACAAAAATCTATCTTTGGCAGCATTGAGTTCTTTTAATTCGTTGGCCTGTTTTTCAAGAAGAATTTCAGCATGTTTCCGGTCAGTAATTTTCGTTATAAAAACGATGTATCCGATTGGTGTATTGTTCTCACCATTTATTGGATTAATACAACATTCGAGATTACACTTTCCAACGCTGGTGGTTTCGTAAAGATTTTTCTCTTTTACCAGATCAAAATCGAATATAAACTCATATTTGCCGCCTTCTCCGGTCATAATATCAGTTAATGCATGTCGTGGCAGATTCAGATCGGCAAATAAATTAAAGCCTTTTAAAATTTCAATATTTTTCGCGCCGAACAAATCAAGGCTGGCGGGATTTGCATCTACCAACTTACCTTGTGCATTGTACAATTCGGTCGCTATTGGTGATTGCCTGAAAATGTTCAGGTATTTTTTATTCTCCATGTTTTGATCGGTTGCCTTTCTCTTTAGCTTCTTGGCCTTCATAATTGTGCGATAATTAACATGAATGCATTATAGAATTTATATTCCAAAAATATGCTTTTCCGGAAACCTGAAAGATATGAAATTATTATTATTACTTTACATTTTCATTTTTCAAATAACGATGAACGATTTCAACAACCTGTTTCGTAAATATCACAGGCGCCTTTTACTTTATTCACTGAAATATGTAGAAAGTGAAAGCGATGCCCTCGATATTGTTCAAAATATGTTTGTTGCAATTTGGGAGAATGAAAAATACAAGCAGGACGAGGAACTGGTGAAAGCGTATCTTTTCAGCGCGGTAAAAAACGGCTGTCTGAATTATCTGAAACACCAAAAAATAGTAAAGAAGTTCGAAAATGAAACCTCGCTTCAATTAATGACGATGGAAGCTGTTCATTACCAATCGGGCGAAAGATCGTTGATAGAACAGGAAAACATGAAACAAATCAACGATGCAATTGATTCATTGTCGGATATTTACAAAGAAGTAATTTTCCTTAGCCGTTTCGAAGGATTGAAAAATCACGAAATAGCTGAAAAACTGAATATTCCTGTCCGCACGGTTGAAACCCGGATTTTCAGGGCTCTTTCAACCTTAAAAGAAAAGATGCTGCAAAAATCATTTTTCATACTTCTGTATTTAAAAGGTTTAGGTAGTATTGTGAAATAAAAGTTAAAAAAATGTAATTTTTCTGACGTAGTTTTTCTCCTTCAGTTGTGTTGTTAGTATTAAATGCCAAAAACAGAATGAAGGACAGAGAATACATAGAAAATCTGATTGCCCGTTTCCTGAACGGAAATTGCACTGAAGCAGAACTTCAGGAATTAAAAACCTGGACGAAAACATCTCCTGAAAATAAAAAGGAATACCTTTCCATTAAAGATATTTGGGATTCAGCTAATTCGCCCAAAGAAAATACTGAAGAACAACTTTCCATATTTTATAAAAATCAGTACGAAAAAATAAAAAAATCGCGGTTGCTGTGGATCCGGTATTCATCAGCTGTTGCAGCAATTCTGTTGATTGCATTGGCAATTTCGGTTTTGATACCTCAAAAAAGCACCAACCAGACGGAAAGTTTTCAGGTATTTTCGGTGCCGCTTGGTTCCCGTTCCAAGGTGTTGCTGGCTGATGGTACTGCGGTTAGCCTCAATTCCGGAAGCGAACTAAAATATTCTTCCAATTTTTCGGCAGACAACAGGTTGGTGGAATTAACCGGCGAAGGATTTTTTGAGGTGAAATCAGACAAAGAACATCCGTTTCTGGTAAAAACGAAAGATTTTAATGTGAAGGTTACCGGTACACAATTTAATGTTTGTGCTTACGATGAAAACAATTTTACAAGTACAACGCTTGCCGAAGGAAAAATTGAATTGCAGATAGACGGTTCGAACCAGAATTTCGAAATTACACCGGGTGAAAAATTCGAACTCGACAGAAAGACACGAAAATATACATTGGGAAATGCTGATATTGAATCGGAAATAGCTTGGAAAGACGGTGAATTTATTTTCAGGAATATTCCTTTTCCCGACCTGCTTCAGCGGCTCGAACGTTGGTACGATGTTAAACTTAATTACTCCGATGCCGGACTTCAGAAATTTAATTTTACCGGCAGGTTTAAGAATCAGGAGACAATATGGCAGGTGTTAGATGCTCTAAAGCTCACATCTCCAATTGATTACCGTAAAACTACTTTTAGAGAATTTACAATCATTTATAAACCTTTAAAACAGAACTAAAAAAAAGAAGGCGAATTGTCGGCACAACAATCCGCCTTCGGTAACAATCAATAATTATTAATTGTATAAACATTTCAAATTTATGAAAAAAAAATGGATTCAACCGAGGGGTCAATCCTGTATCGACGTCCCTCTAATTGTGAAAATTATGAAATTAGTTACGCTCTTTATTTTTGTTGCAGCAATGCATGTTGCAGCCGCAACTTACTCTCAAACCACCAAGCTTACGATTGTTGGTCAAAACCTGAGTGTTGGGGAAATTCTGGATCAGATTGAAAAACAATCCAATTTCTCGTTTTTCTTTAACGCGAATCAAATTGACTTGAACAAACGGATCGATATTTCAGCTGATAATCAGTTGGTAAGTAAAATTCTGGACGGAATATTGGAAGGTTCAGGATTAACTTATACCGTAAACAACAAGCTGATTGTGATTCACAAATCAGGAGAAACATTGGATGTGATGGGCAGTCAGCAAACCAGCAAAGTTACCGGAAAAGTTACAGACTCATTAAATGGGCCGCTTCCGGGAGTTTCCATTGTTGTTAAAGGCACAACAAATGGTACCATTACCAATATTGACGGGGAGTATTCCTTGTCAAATGTACCAACCAACAGCACCGTCATTTTCTCTTTTATCGGTATGAAAACGGAAGAGATTTTGGTTGGAAATAAAACGGTTATTAATCTGACGATGACGGAAGAATCGTTTGGTTTGGATGAAGTGGTCGCAATTGGTTACGGTACTGCCAAAAGGAGTGACATCACCGGGGCTTTGACCCGTGTGACCGAAAAAACTATAAAAGAGCGTCCGGTTCAGAATGCAATTCAGGCCATGCAGGGAAAAGCTGCCGGTGTTGACATTGTTTCGAATGTTCGTCCTGGAGAAGTTGCTTCAGTTACCATTCGCGGAACACGTTCAATTTCAGCATCAAATTCACCGTTGTATGTGGTTGACGGCATTATTCTGATGGGAAGTATCAACGACATTAACCCGAACGATATCAGCAGCATGGAAATTCTGAAAGATGCTTCTGCAACTGCTATTTACGGTTCGCGTGGTGCCAACGGCGTAATCCTGATCACTACCAAAAAAGGAAGCAAAGGTCAGTTGTCTGTTAATTACGATGCAACTACTTCTTTCGAAAACATACATTCACTAACCGATTGGGCAAGTTCGGGCGAGGCCATCGACCGCATGCGTCTGGCCGAAATAAACGGAGCTACTTACAAGCTGGGAACCAACGCGCTCTTATATCCAGATCCGCAGGCCGATATCAACAAGTATGGTAATTCGGATGCCACAACAATAAGCGCGATTAAACAGGCATACCAATGGAATGATGATGGTACTGTAAAAACACGGTCTGCTACTGAAGCGGAACTTGCAAAAGGATTACCTACTCAGATACCTATTTACAATTCAGCCAATATTCCGACTACCGACTGGGAAAATATTCTAACCCGCACCGGTATCACTCAAAATCATCAGCTTTCACTTTCAGCCGGAAATGAAACTTCACGTTTGTATGTATCATTCGGCTATTACAACAACGACGGAACTCAGAAAAATCAAGGGTATAACCGCTATACAACCAAAATTAACGGTGATATCAATCCGGTTAAATGGATGACTGTTGGAGCTTCTCTCAACGCTTCAATGACCCGTCAACAATACGGAACAATCAACCGGTCGGGTAGTGCAACCGGTCCGCAGGATGCATACGGGATGGCGCTAAGCCAATATCGCATGGCCCAGCCTTTCGACGAAAACGGTGAAATGATTCAATATCCAGGTAACAATCAGGCTGCTCCAACATGGAACCCGCTGATCGACCTCGAAAATACAAATGATGAACGACGTGCGATGAACTTACAGGCAAACCTTTATTCTGAGATTAAATTCACACCATGGTTGAAATACCGGATGAATTTTGGTTCTGGTTTCCGCTATCAGCGCAATGGCGCCTGGCAGGGTTCGCAATCAACATTAAGAAGAAAGGCTCTTCCACAAACATCGGCAGGTAGCTACAGTACTTCAGAAAATTTCCAGTACATGCTCGAAAACCTGTTGTATTTCGATAAAACTTTTGGCATTCATACAGTTGGCGCTACATTGCTTCAGTCGGTTCAGAACAACCGATCGGAAAGCTCCTACATTAATTCGTCAAAAATTATTTACGATTCTTCGGAATGGTATAACCTGTCAGCCAACCTCAATGGTAATCCTGACAGCTACGGAACAGGTTTTTCTGAAAATTCACTGATGTCGTACATGGCCCGTTTCAATTATTCATTGATGAATAAGTACATATTCACAGCTACCGGTCGTTACGATGGAGCTTCGGTTCTGGCTCCCGGAAACAAATGGGACTTTTTCCCATCGTTTGCGTTAGCATGGAAAATGCAGGAAGAAGAATTCCTGAAAGCATTGAC
>DAITNH010000031.1:0-27627 GCA_036834745.1 Prolixibacteraceae bacterium | reverse complement strand
TTTCACTTTCCGACTTCAAAAAAGACCCCGCTGCTTACAAAAAACCAATCAATAACCTTTACTGAATGCCCGCTTACCGTATTATATAAATCATTTACTTAATTCTGTAATACCCACCCTTTGTGTCTGAAGTAATTTTGCTTCATACAATAAACAATTCTAATTCACCTGGCACGAAAATGATACAACTCGTAAAAAAAATTGCTCTTACCGGTCTGGTTATTTATATGTTCCAGTCGCTTGGATTCACCCAGTCTCCGGATAAAATTACAATTAACAAACAGTACTACGGAACATTGGATCAGGTACTTGACAGAATTTCCCTTGAAAAGGGGATTTTGTTTTCGTACAACAAACGAAAGATTTCGCAAATACAGTTAGATGACAATACTGTAAATCAGCCGCTCGATAAATTATTGGACAAGTGGTGTTTAGTATCAAAAATGGAATGGTACCTAAATACTGACGGTATCATAAATATTGTAGGCCTTAACAGGACTCCCGGATCAGCCGCTGTAAAAACCGAAGCCATAAAAACTTATTCAGGAGCACCAAAAACATTCAATATACTGATCAGCGGAAAGATCGTTGATTCGGATACCGGAGAGGCAGTTCCATATGCTTCGGTAGTGATAGCAGGAACCACCAGAGGAACACAAACCAATCAGGATGGATATTTCACCTTGCAAAATGTGCCGACTGACACTACCACTATTTTAGTTTCATCCATTGGGTACAAAACCGGATCCATTTTCCTGACACCTGATCTGCCAAAAACAAAACTGGATGTTCAGATTGAACCTTCAAGCATTGAGATGGATGAAGTTGAGGTTAAGGCTCAGAGGAACACCGTGATGAGCACCAACGATAAAATCAGTACAATACAAATTACTCCACGAAAGCTGGCTGAACTACCGAACATAGGTGAAAAGGATATTTTGCGGGCATTTCAGCTCATGCCAGGAGTTTCGGGCGCAAACGAAGGAACATCAGGTTTGTTCGTCCGGGGCGGGACTCCCGATCAGAACCTGATTTTGTATGATGGGTTTACCGTTTATCATGTCGATCATTTATATGGTTTCTTTTCGGCCTTCAATTCCAATGCAGTAAAAGATGTTCAGTTGTATAAAGGAGGTTTCGAATCAAAATATGCAGGCCGGCTTTCAAGTGTGACCGACATCACCGGAAAGGATGGCAATTCAAAAGATTTTAACATTGGCGGAGATTTGAGTTTGCTTAGTGCAAATATTTATGCTGAATTACCTATTGGCGACAAATTTACTTCATTATTCGCTTTCCGAAAATCTTACAAGGGCCCCATTTACAACAAGATATTCGATCAGTTTAATACTGAAAATGAACCCGCAATGCCACAAGCAACCGGAAGAGGATTAAAATCGGGCAATAATTTTGCGGCAAAAGTATCTTCTTACTTTTACGATTTAAATTCAAAATTAACCTATCGCCCATCCGACAAAGATGTTGTTTCGTTTAGCTTGTTTAACGGAACCGACAACCTCGACAACAGCGTTAAAATTGATGTACCAGCTTCAGGAGGTGGAATGGGCAGGTCGATGGGCTCCGACAATAGCGACCTGACAGAATACGGAAACTTGGGTACCAGCCTAAAATGGTCGAGACGATGGAACGAAAAACTTTACGGCAATACACTGATCAGTTATTCGAACTATTACAGCAACCGCGACAGAAGCAGCAACCGGACTACAACCGATGAAGATGGAGTTGAGACCATTGTTAAAATAGGAACGCTTGAAAATAACGACCTGAAAGATTTTAGCTTTCGTTCGGATTATACCTTTGATGTTTCGCCGAAAAGTCAGATTGGATTTGGACTGAAAGCCACGAATTACGACATTGATTATACCTACAGCCAGAACGACACTTCTACCATTCTGAATATTGCGAATAAAGGAAACCTAATGGGTGGTTACCTTCAAAGCAAATTCAAATTTCTGGATAATAAGCTGACCATTACTCCCGGAGTACATTCAACCTTTTACGATATCACCAAAAAGTTTTACGCTGAGCCCAGGCTTTCGGCTACTTATGGCATTAACGATAAAATAAAACTTATTGGCGCCTGGGGAACCTATTACCAGTTTGCCAACCGTATTACCCGCGAAGATATTCTGGCAGGCAGCAGTGATTTCTGGATACTGTCCGACGATCAGAAAGTGCCGGTAAGCAAAGCCATCCATTACATTGCTGGTGCCAACTACGAAACACCTGATTATCTTTTTAGTGTTGAAGCTTATTACAAGCAACTTACAGGTCTTTCGGAGTATTCGTTACGCTTCGAACCTGCAAGAAGAATGCAGGCTATAAATTACGAGCAGAATTTTTTTACCGGAAATGGTTTTGCACAAGGCATTGAATTTCTGGCCCAGAAAAAATTTGGTAATCTGACCGGATGGGTGTCCTACACGTTGGCACAGGCACGAAATCAGTTTGATGTTTATGGACAGGATTATTTCCCGGCCGCGCAGGATGTGACCAACGAGTTCAAAGCAATTGGCATCTACAAATGGAGAAAATGGAGCCTGGCAGCCACCTGGATTTATGCTACAGGCCGGCCTTATACTGCTCCTGAAGGAGGTTACAACATTACCCTGCTCGATGGTACCGAAAAATCGTTTATAACTGCCGGAACAAAAAACAGCCGAAGGCTACCCGATTATCACCGGCTCGATTTTTCTGTTAACTACCTCCTGAAATCGGTTGACCAAAAGACAGAAAGAGGCAACATCAGCTTCTCGCTGTTCAATGTTTACGACCGAAAAAATACCTGGTACAAGGAATATCAAATCATTGACAGTGAAATCATTTCAATTGACAAGCAATTCCTGGGAATTACTCCCAACATTACCCTTACCTTAAAACTTAAATAAGATGAACATATCTGTATTTTTCAAACAACCAGGGAAAATGAAGCAACAATTACAAACAATATCAATTGGTTTGATCTTCGGAATTAGTTTAATTCTCACCATGAATTCGTGCGATACGGAAGAGGCACAACTGGCCTTCAACGACATTCCGGTTGTCGAATCGTATCTGATACAGACCAAACCTGTTTCAGTAAAAATAGCACGTAAAACTCCTTACGATTACAACGTAGCCTTATCCGATGAAAATCTGGATTTGCTTCAGGTAAAAATCCTGTTTGACGACCAGATTAGAATAATCCCTTCAGTTGGAAATGGGGAGTATAAAGACGACACATTTATCCCGCAGGAGGGCGTAAAATACAAACTCGAATTCGAATTCAACAATCAAACAGTATCCTCATCGACCGAAATTCTTTCAAAACCTGTTAATTTTAAACAGTCAGTTACCCAAATAAATATGTTGGGCATCGATTTCAGCACCCGGCCTCCAACCCGGCCTGCAATGCCCGATCCGGTTAAACTTACCTGGACAAACGATGACAACAGTTATTACATGGTTGTTATTGAAAATATGGAATCCGCACCCACTGCAATCAACGATTATGGAGATCGGGAACCTCCGGGAAGGTTCTTTCGGAATGCGCCAACACAAACCAATCAGTACGAAATTCAATCCATGCATTTTCAGTATTACGGAAGACATCGTTTGATACTTTACCATCTAAATGCTGATTATGCTGCGTTGTACAACGATACCGGCAATAGCTCTCAGAATTTAACCAATCCTACGACCAACATCGAAAATGGACTGGGAATTTTTACCGGAATCAATGCCGACACGCTTTTAGTGAATGTAATAAAGCCATGATAAAATACTATACCTTATTTTGTAAATCATTTACAAAATTCTGTACCACGTTTATTTGCTGATTGTTGTATTTTTGATTTATACAAAACAGAAGAAGATGAAGATAACAGACGAAGTAAGAATTAGCGACAACGGATTTGTATTTAATTCAAAAACAGGCGATTCGTTTAACGTAAATACGACCGGACTGGAACTAAGAAAACTGATTGCCCAGGGCCATGATTTTGACACGATAAAAAGCATGTTTCTCGAAAAATATGAACTGGACGACCTGACCTTTGAAAAAGACTTTTACGAGTTTTGTGCTTTGATTAAATACCATCAGATTACTACTACCGAAGATCCGCTCGATTTTAAATAAACACACTACCATGTCGAAGTTAAAACTTACAATCGCTGTAACCGGGCTCAACAACACGGACAATCCAGGGCCTGGAGTCCCGGTAATCCGATCTTTAAAAGCATCTCCCGAATTCGATCTCCGGATTATCGGGCTGGTTTACGAAACCCTGGAGCCGGGAATTTATATGGAAGGTTTGTGCGATAAAATATTTCAGATTCCTTATCCATCAACAGGTTCAGACGAATTGATCGACCGGATTGAGGAAATCCACCGGCGTGAACCAATCGATGTGTTAATCCCCAATTTCGATGCTGAACTGTTTTCGTTTATGAAAAACGAAGACCGTCTGTTACGAAGCGGAATCCATACTTTTTTACCAACCTTGAAACAATTTCAGGAACGTGACAAGGACAAACTTCCGGAGTACGGCGAGAAATACGGGATAAAAGTCCCGGCAAGTTTAAACCTGGGTAGCCAGAACCAGATTTCGGAAATCAAAGAGAAATTTGAATATCCGGTAATGGTGAAAGGAAAGTTTTATGATGCCTATATGGCTTATAATCAGGAACAGGTAAAACAGGCTTTTAACAAGATTTCGTCAAAATGGGGCTTGCCCGTAATTATTCAGGAATTTGTGAAAGGCACCGAAGTGAACGTAATTGCACTGGGTGACGGGCAGGGAAACACCATTGCTGCCGTTCCGATGCGCAAACAATACATTACCGACAAAGGCAAGGCTTGGGGTGGAATTACACTTTCGGACGATAAAATGCTGGAAATTACCCGCAACCTTATCCGTAAAACCAAGTGGAAAGGTGGAATGGAGCTGGAACTGATCAAAACTGTAAAAGGCGAATATTACCTCATCGAAATCAATCCGCGTATTCCTGCATGGGTTTATCTGGCTGTTGGGGCCGGACAAAATATTCCGGAAGCTTTGGTAAAACTTGCATTGGGACAAGAGGTTGCGCCTATGGAAACCTACACTTCAGGGAAAATGTTTGTTCGATATTCGTATGACATTATTGTTGATCTGGAGAAATTTGAAACAATTGCAATGAACGGAGAAATTTAAAACAGAAAAAATCATGGACAAATTAAAATATGAAAAGCCGGCCATCAGTAAAATAAATGCCGGAATGCCAAGCAAATTCGGATTGCCGGTAAAGCAAAAAGTAATTTCGGAAATCGATGGAATTAAAGTCTCGTCGTTAATGGAACAATACGGGTCGCCACTTTTTGTTATTTCTGAAAAGACCATTCGTGAAGTTCATGCGGAGGCAAAAAGAGCATTTGAAACCCGATACCCCAAAGTACAATTTGCCTGGTCGTACAAAACCAATTACCTCGATGCCGTTTGCAGTATTTACCACGACGAAGGTTCGTGGGCCGAAGTAGTTTCAGGGTTCGAATTTGAAAAAGCCCTTTCGAATGGGGTGAACGGTTCGCAAATTCTGTTTAACGGGCCCGACAAATCGGAAGCAGATTTAATCATGGCCATCGAAAACAATGCATGTATCCACATTGACCATTTCGACGAGCTTTATTTGTTGATTGAAACAAGTCGCAAATTGCAGAAAAAAGCCAGGGTGGCTATCCGGGTAAATCTGGATGCCGGAATCTATCCAATCTGGGACCGTTTTGGTTTTAATTATGAGAATGGCGATGCATGGAATGCCATTAACCGGATTATGCTGGCCGAAAGCCTTGAGCTGATTGGATTGCATACCCACATTGGAACCTACATCATGGCGCAATCGGCTTATGCCATTGCCGCATCCAAGTTGGCCAACCTTTACATGGCAATTCACCGGAAATTTGATTACTGGTTAAAATACATCGATCTGGGTGGCGGCTTCGCTTCAAAAAATACACTGAAAGGCGCATACATGCCCGGTTCCGAAACCTGTCCTTCATTCGACGAATACGCTGAAGCCATCTCAAATGCACTGATTTCTTCGGAAATTCCGCACGAAAATCTGCCGGTACTTTTCCTTGAAACCGGACGCGCTTTAATCGACGATGCCGGGTATTTACTCACCACCGTAATTGCAAACAAACGATTGAACGATGGAAGGCGTTCAATGGTAATTGATGCCGGGGTTAATTTGTTATTTACTTCCTTCTGGTATAATTTGGGTGTTTATCCAACCCGGGAATTGGGACATGCCGAAGAATCAACTATTTATGGCCCTTTGTGCATGAATATCGATGTAATCCGCGATGCCATTGTATTTCCGCAGGTTAAAACCGGTGAGCAGTTGGTAATTGAACGGGTTGGTGCATACAACATTACGCAATCGATGCAATTTATTACTTACCGCCCCAACGTGGTATTGATTGATCTGGAAGGGAAAACACACATTGTCAGGAAAAAGGAAAGCCTTGAAACGTTCAAAAACAGCGAGTTAAATCCAAAAAGGAATTATCAAAAACCCTAATACGATGTCTTAAAAAACCTTATTTTTAAAGGAAAAAACCTCAGTAGAAAGGAAATAACTAATATAACCAAACCTTATTACCTTATTTATGAAAGTTGAATACAACAACCCAAAATAAGGTAATAAGGTTGTGGACTGTGAACATGAATTTTCTACTAAGGTTGCCATTTAAAATAAGGTTTAAAGAAAAGGCGATCAATGTTATTTGGATACGGGCTCACTCAAAAAGATATGTATAAAGAGTAGCTGCAAGTAGAGAGGGGCAGAGGGAGCACCGCGACCTCGGGGTGAGTGAATGAAAACAATATAAATGAAAAATATTAAAAGTTCGGAATACCAATATGAGTAGAACCAAGAATATAATCGGCAAGGAAATCCTATTTTCTATTCTGAACAGCTATTCGCAGGTGTTTTTTTCCACTTCGAAAGTGCTGGCTATATTTTTGGTATTCATCAGCTTTTTCGATTACGGTGCCGGAATCGGTGGGTTGATTGCCGTTGCCATTGCCAATTTACTGGCTCATTACCTTGGGTACAACGCCTATTTCCTGAAATCAGGACTTTATGGCTTTAACAGTTTGCTGGTCGGATTGGGAGTTGGCCTGATTTTTCAGCCATCAATTGAACTTTATGGGCTCATTGCAATTACTGCCACCACCTGTTTTTTTCTAACGATAGTTTTTCAGGGTGTACTCGGAAAATACGGATTGCCATTTTTGAGCATTCCGTTTTTGGTCACGATATGGATTGTAAGTTTATCGGGGGGCCAGCTTACCGCGCTGAACATCAGCGAACGGGGAATTTATACCTATAACGAACTGTTTGGAATGGGTGGGCATACGATGGTCGGGTTGTACAACTGGCTTGAAGCATTGGTCAGTTCTTCCTTTATCCGGATTTACTTCTATTCGCTTGGAGCAATCTTTTTTCAAACAGGACTGCTCGCCGGAATCATCATTTCGCTCGGCTTACTAATTTATTCGCGCATCACGTTTGTGCTTTCCATACTTGGATACGCGGTTTCGTACCTTTTCTATATTCTGGTTGGCATCGAATTTAATTCATTGAGCTACACCTTCATCGGCTTCAATTATATCCTGACGGCTGTTGCACTTGGTGGGTACTATTTAATTCCGGGGCGAACAAGTTATGCATGGATTATCGTCCTTTTGCCTTCGGTAGTTTTAATCACCATCAGCACCCAGCAGCTTTTCATGCTATTCCGAATTTCGCCCTATTCGCTGCCGTTTAACATGGTAGTACTCATGTTCCTGTATGCCTTAAAACTTCGGGAAAAACGGCCAGGCAGTCTGCTTGAAACTCCCGTTCAGTTGGGCAATCCGGAGAAAAACCTGTATTTGCAATCGGGCAACCTGAAACGTTTTCCGGCGAGGTATCCGGTTGCTGCTTCCCTGCCGTTTTTTGGCGAATGGGAAGTTAGCCAGGGACACAATGGCGAACACACGCACAAAGGTGCATGGCGAAATGCCTGGGACTTTATCATCACCGACAAAAATGGCAAACAATTTAAGGGAAGCGGTGATTTTCCTGAAGATTATTTCTGCTTTGGAAAGGCAATTACCGCTCCGTTTGACGGAACAGTTGTGGAAGTGGTCAATTCGATTCCGGATAATATTATCGGCGATGTGGACACCAAAAATAACTGGGGAAACACAGTGATTCTGAAACACACTGATGAAATTTACTCGAAACTTAGCCATTTGAAATACCATTCGGTTGAAGTAAAAGAAGGCGACAACATAAAACAAGGGCAGTTGCTGGGAAAATGCGGAAATTCGGGTCGTTCGCCCTATCCGCACCTGCATTTTCAGTTTCAGCCAACACCCTACATCGGCTCGCCAACGCTCGATTATCCGCTTGGGCATTATCTTTTAAAGGGCGATAAATATACATTCGAAACGTTTACCTTTCCACAAAAAGGGCAGGTAGTAGCCAATCCGGTAAAAAACGAGTTGCTGGCCAAAGTCCTGCATTTTATTCCGGGACAGCGAATTTCCGGCGAATTTCTGGTCGAATCCATAAAATCCGGAAGTCAGATTCAAAAAAGCAATTTTAACTGGAAAGTAAATACCGATGTTTTCAACTCAACCTATCTCGAAAGTGAGGAAGACGGATCATTGGCTTACCTGTACAACAATGGTAACCTGCACTATTTCACCAATTTTACCGGCAAAAAAGAAACGCCGCTTTATTGGTTTTTCCTGACTTTCTTCAAAGTGCCACTGGGTTTTTTGCCCAACAGTAATATCCGCGACCATGTTCCGGTAAATATGATGTTTGGCGGAATGTTAATGATTCTTCAGGATCTAATCGCGCCAATGTATTTATTTCTGAAAGTGGATTATTCGCTCGAAATTAAAAAAGCAGGCGACATACTTTCGTCGGGCGATGTAAAAATGATTTCACAAATCACAAAAAAAATTGCAGGGCGGGAAACCGGAAAATATGATTTCACCATCACGATAAAAGAAAACGGAGTTTTTGAAATTGAAATCCGTTTTAACGATTTAAAAATTCAGATGATATGTCGAAACGAATAATAATAGTAAGTCTTTTAATGGTTTTTCTAACTGTGGCAAAGGCTCAGGAAAAATTGAATTATGCTGAAGTTGACAAGCAATCGTACCAGCTTTTTCTGGATGGAAAGTGGCACGAACTGATACAATTCTCCGGAGAAGCCCGAAAACAGGGAATCGATTTTTTTTACCTTCAGGCTCGCACCGGAATTGCCTGGTACAATCTGGGAAAATACAGGAATGCAGTACCCTGGTTTTTAAAAGCTTATGCAAACGACAAGTCGTTCGAATGGCTTCAGGAATATGTGTATTATAGTCTGGTTTTTAGTGGCCGAAAATTAGAGGCTGTTAAATATGCCCCGTTTTTTTCGGATGCAATGAAAAAGAAAATCGGTTTTGAAGAAACTGGCTTAACACAAATAGCTTATGAAACTGGCTTCAGTTTTAACCAGGATTTTGAAACCCTTAAAACACGGGCATTTAGTACTGAAGCTAATTTGGGCGAGGATTATGGTGAAGGTTATTTCCTGAAAAATTACAGTTTCCACTCGGTTGACCTCAGCCACCGGGTAGCGCCTAATTTTACACTGAACCACAATCTCACCTATATCGGTGCGAACCGCGAAGCCATTGTCGATTGGGGCGGTCAAACCAATTCTCCGATCAGGATCAATCAATTCAATTATTATATCAACCCGGTTTGGGTAATCAGTAAAAAGCTAAACATTTCGCCCTCCCTGAATTTAATCTTCGGGAGTGGCGATGTTTATGCAGGTCGGTTAACCAACAATTCGTCAAAGGCATACAGCATTAAAAAGACCAGTTACAGCGATGCTGTTTTTTCGACGGCTGTGTGGTCCGATTTTGGTAATTTTTCTCCCGGAATGGAAGTCAATGCCGGAAGTATAAATGATTCGAAGTTTACCCAGGTGTCGTCGTGGTTAACGTATTACCCGCTATCGAATGCAAACCTGTATATTACCCCAAAGGTTTATTTCAAATCAGGAACTGATGGGTTTGGATGGAATGCAATGGGAATTTCGGGTGGAGCCACACTTTGGAAGGCTCATGTTAGCGCACAGTATCTTTTTGGCGATATGGAAAACTTTGTTGAGTCGGCAGGATATGTGATTTCCAATTTCCCCGGAAAATCGGATCGGAAAATTATGGGAAGTGTTTATTTTCCTCTGGGGAAAAAATACCAGTTTGTTTTGAGATACATCAATCAGAATGTAACTGAAAAATACCAGGTTTATACCGGAGGGTATAAAAGTAATGCATTGGAATATAATTATTTAAAACACACAATAACAGGCGGAATATCATGGAATTTTTAAGAAAAAGTATAGGCACTTTTATTTTTTTGCTGGCTGTAAATGCTGCATTTGCACAAACAAATCAGGCAGCTTTGGAAGCGGCATTTTCAAAAAGTTACGTTTTTGAAAAGAACAGCGATTTTAGCGCATCAATGGATGCCCTGAAAAAAGTTTATGACGAGTCTTCTTATGAATTGAACCTGCGGCTGGGTTGGTTAAACTACAATGCCGGCCTGTTCGACGAATCGGTTATTTTTTACAGCAGGGCGCAAAAGCTCAAACCCTATTCCGAAGAAGCCCGTTTTGGATTGATTCTGCCCCTTGCCGCTCACGGAAAATGGAACGAAGTGATTAAAACCTATGATGAGATTCTGGCAGTCAGCCCAAACAACACTGTGGCATTATACCGACTCGGACTTGTGTATTACGGACGCAAAGATTACAACAAGGCCAACACGCTATTCAAAAAAGTTGTCGATTTGTACCCTTTTGGCTACGATGGATTACTGATGCTGGGATGGACATCGTATTTTCTGGGTAACAGCAATCAGGCAAAAGTGCTGTTTAATAAAGTGAACTTGTACAATCCGGGCGATAAGTCGGCCAAAGAAGGTTTGGGATTGATTAAATAGTTCTTAAAACCTCTTTACTCACCCCGAGTGCGCTTCGCTTACTCTTCCCCTCTCTTTTTAAAAGAGAGGGGGGAAGCCCGGCTTGTCGGGCTTGGGGTGAGTTAAAATAAAAAAGTAAAACCTTAAAAAACACCCGATTATGAAACAAATTCTCTCAACTTTAGTCCTAATGTTCTCAATCGCAGCCCTTTACGGCCAAATTACCTTGCAAAAAACCTACAATTATTCCGCAACAGTTGTAAAACTCGAAACGCTAGGCTACAAGTATTACCTGATGGATGTTCCCGCGAGCCAGGTCAGGATTTACAACATGGATCATTCACTTTTTAAGACTATAAACTGTTCCGTTCCCAACGGGTACTTTCTGGCCGATATTAAATTTGTTTCCGAAAATCTGTTTAACGCTGACTCACAAATCGAATTGGCATACACTTACTACAAGTACGTTTCTACTTCCACGTCCTATTATTACATTTATGGAGCAAAGGTTATAACTGAGAATGGGACTGTTCTTCAGCCAATTGATGGCGCTCAATATCTCTACTTGAATAAAACCGGAGATGCTGAATATAAACTATTTGCCTACTGTTTTGACTATTCTGTTTTTCCGGAAAAAGTGTGGACCAATATTTACAATATTTCGGGCAGTCCAGTTTTTTCGGCAAGCATTTCCGATAAGCAACAGGATGTCCTCCTTAATGCATGGCCAAATCCTGCAAGTGAGGTAATCCGCTTGGAATACGAATTACCGCTTAACGTTAAAAGTGCCAGTTTGAATGTTTATGACACCAGCGGTCGAAAAATCAAGGACTTCGTAATCGACAGCCATTCCGACCACATTGCCATGAATGTCAACGATCTGGCTGCGGGAACTTATCTTTTCAACATTGAATATGATAACATTCGCACATCTGCAAAAAAGATTGTCATCAATTAATTATGGTTTGCTGAAAAACATCTTAAGTATTGATAAGAAATAGCATAGCAGGCAATTTACAAGAATGAAGTGCAGGCATTTTAAAAGGAATACTGAAAAAAACTTGCACTTGATTTTTTTTAATTAGCTCAAAAAATATCCCAGAGGGATAAAATGTTTATAGAAAATGGATAACACGAGTGAATATTCAACCCCAGCCGGGGTTGCACAACTTTCTAATCATCATTTTCTATAAATATATGACCTCTTTGAGGTCGTTTTTATCTTCTCTGAATTTTTCAGCAGACACCACTACATAGAAATTTAGTTGGTAGCCTACTAATCAGCCAATTGTGTATAATAGTAAATGGTAAATAATAAAATCGTAAATGAATAAAAATCGATCTCCCCTACCCGATTTACTGAAGGGATTTGCTGTATTTCTGATTGTTCCGGTTCACATTCTGGAAACTTTCATTGATTATCCGGGAAGGGAAAGTCTGTTCGGGAAAATACTTTTGTTGCTCGGCGGACCTTTTGGTGTCCCCATTTTCATGATGGTAATGGGTTATTTTGTTGCGTTAAGTAAAAAGAGTACGGCACAGAATATTCTAAGAGGAGTATTGATTTTTGTACTTGGTATTTTCCTGAATATCGGCTTAAATTTTCATTTACTCCTGAAGATTTGGTTTGAAGACTGGCAATTCGACCCGCTTCAATATATTTTCGGTGTTGACATATTTTATCTGGCAGGCCTGAGTATCATTTTCCTTTCTGTATTAAAAACCATCAAGTACGGACAACAATGGATCGTTTTAGCACTGATTCTGTTCGTCAGCGTCTCAACCGCGTATATCAATGAAATATTGATGGTAACCGAACGGAATTACATTCTGCCTTTTATCGGCGGTGAATATTCCTGGTCGTATTTTCCGCTTTTCCCCTGGCTAACTTATCCGCTGATTGGTTTTTTGTTTCAGAAGACCGAGCCACTGATCAGGGAATTTATTCAAAAACAGAAAGTCGTTTCGATAGCGTTTCTTACCCTCGTTTTTATTCTTGTCATATTGTTTTCCCGGTTTGGCATCGAAACCACCATCAACCTGCCAAATTATTACCACCATACTTTTCCGTTTTTCCTTTGGACCTTGGGAATTGACGTTTTGTGGGTATTGCTACTCTGGTTTGTAGTTCAGAAATTCAGCGAATTCCCTGTAATCGTTTTTCTAAGGTGGCTGGGTAAAAATATCACGGTATTTTATATCATCCAATGGCTGATTATTGGGAACATTGCCACGGCTATTTATCAGACGCAAGAACTTTCGAAATATGTTTACTGGTTTGTGCCAATTTTTCTGGCGACTGTCGGATTAACGTTTCTGTATGAAAAGATAGCAACGAAGAGGTTGCCAAAATAGTTTTCAACAGACGCTATTGAAACACTTCCGACTGGATATAATCCGGATTAATCTTTTTAATATCTGCCAGTTGTGTGCTGTCAGCTATTGTCCAAACCTGAATACGAAGCCCTTTTTGATGAACCAAATTTATATGGTCAGAAGTTATTGAGTTGGCAAAGTCATTTTTATACGAAATACCATCGTATTTTTTCTGAAGGGCAGTAACCATACCTTTATCAAAATCATCGAATATGGATAAATACTCGTGATAATTCTGATTCGTTTCAACAAACAGGTCAAGGAATTGAGTTATTTCTGATTCAATAAGCGTTTGATCCACCAAATCATATTTTTGGAGCATAGCGGTAATTTGGAGAAATTCAGCATGATAATATTTGTACATGGCATTGATATCAAATAACGATGGACTGCAACCATCAAAGAATTTGACATCAAGCGAAATGCGTTTTTCTGGGTAATTCTTTTGCATATAATACAGGACTTCATCAAGTCGGGTATATTTGCGTGTCAATCCCGAGCATGAATCAATTCTTGTAATTTCGTCATCCGAAACAGTATTGAAGCAACCACCAGCATACGAATCGCAAGCCTCGATATAGGCATCATGCGAAATCCAAATCGTATTGTTCGAACTCATTTGTATATCGACTTCAACGCCATCATAGTTTTCGAAACCATAGACTACAGCTTCAAGAGTGTTTGGTGTGCCATCAAAAGTACCCCCTCCCCGATGTGCCAGCACACGGGTATTTTCAATAACTATCGGAACATCGGGAAATGTATCGCCGTTCTTACAAGCGGTAATTGCTATTGTGATAAAGAAAATGAATATCCAGCGCATTAAAATTGTTTAAAGATGCCTACTCCATAATTCACGTTAAACAACTTGGGCCACCCTATTTTCTCAAATGTTTTCCGTTCATAATTCAATACAAAGGACGCACTTGGTGCTACCTCGTAGTATATTCCTGCTTTTTTAAATACAAATATTTTACCTCCAATGCCTATTCCTGACGTTAAAACTTTCCAATTGTAATAATCATTGTCTTTTTCCCAAAATGTAAATCGGTTTACTAAATAAACGGGCCACTTTGGGCCACTAAACTTACCTGTTTTGTCCCAAAATACAGCCAGTGAAAAGGTATAATTGCTGGCGACTAGTTTGAAGGGAGGTTTAAGTCCAAATCCAATCTGATAACTATTCCAGCCCCATTTTTGAGTAAAAGCTACGTTGAAATTTTCGTAACCTCCTACACCCAGCGAAATAGTTTGTTGAGCTTTAAGTTGGTTTACTGAAAATGCAAGTAACAGAATGACAAGGATTTTATTCATCTTATTGTATTTCGTATCCTCAAATTCCAGGCAAAAGTAACTCATTTTCCTGATACCATGGGGCTTTCATAGATTTATACTTAAGCATTTTACTAAATCTGTCTGGATATATAAATTATTTTTAAACTTTCTCTTGGAGATGAGAAATATTTTGTGTTATCTTTGTGAGCGAATATTCACTTACTTATTATTAATAACATTTAAACTTCAAAAAATGAAAATTACAAAATATCAGTAGCAGAAAGTAAAAGATACCCCTCACAAAATTGATGTTCGGGAAATGTATAACAAAGCAACGGCTCAGGCAATGCTGATGGCATTAAAACCAGGAGAAAGTCTGAAACCACACAAAACACCGGTTGATGTATTTTTCTTTGTTGTTGAAGGCCGGCCAACCATTCATATTGGCGTTGAAAGTGAAGTGTGCGAAGCAGATACGCTTATTGAAAGTCCTGCGGAGATTGTGCATTACATCAGTAACGATACAAATAATTTGGCCCGGATTCTTGTTGTTAAAGCACCACGACCAATTAGTTTAACCAAAGTTCTTTAGGTCAAAAAAATTACACGTTTAAAAATTGAATTATCATGGATATTACTCCCCGTCAGTTGGAGATTATTGAAGCCGCAGGAAAAATACTTACATCATCAGGTGTCAGTGGATTGACCATCAAAAATCTGGCGAAAGAAATGCAGTTTTCGGAAAGTGCCATCTACCGACACTTTTCCAGCAAAGAGGAAATTATAGTTGCAATGCTTAATTATTTGGCTGACAGTATAGACGAGCGATTAACAAGTGTTGCCGGATCATCTGATCCGGAAGAAAATTTTAAAGCATTGTTTCAGGAACAATTCAGGTTTTTTAAAATCAATCCGCATTTTGTTGTTGCCGTTTTTTCGGATGGCCTAATGGAAGAAAGCCAGCTGATCAATGAAACTATCCTTAAACTAATGAATGTAAAAATGAAACATTTGATGCCCATCATGATGGAAGGACAACAAAAGGGAATATTTACAAATGCCATTACTACCGAAGAACTTATACATATAGTAATGGGAACATTCAAGTTACAAATGTTTAAATGGCGAATAGCCAATTTTCAGTTCGATATAAGTCGGATCGGAGAGAATATGGTACATTCAATTCTTACACTAATTAAAAACAAGTAATATGAAAAAGGCCCTTCCTTATTTATTGGCATCAATATTAGCCGCTTTTGGTTTGCTTACCTTATTCCTAAGTACCTCCGTGATATTTGACTTATTTGGTGTAAGAGCCAAAGAAGGCAATTATGTTTTGTTTGTTGTTTGGGCAAATTTCATCAGTAGTCTGCTCTATCTTTTCGCTGCGTATGGATTTATCGAAAGCAAAAAATGGACTGCTCCTTTGTTAGGCATTTCAGTAATAGTGCTTCTTCTCGCATTTGTTGGGTTATTTATTCACATCAACGCAGGTGGTATTTACGAAACAAAGACAATTGGTGCGATGGCATTCAGAACTACTGTAACGCTTGTCTTTTCAGCGCTTGCTTATTTCACGATAACAAAAAATAAGAAACAGTAATCTAAAAAAATTTACTTAATTATGTTAGTGAATATTAACTTACATCCGTAGATTATGGAACTGACAAAGAACTATTTAGTTAAAGCAGCAGGGGAGATGATCAACGAGGCAGGAATAAATGCCTTGACGATTGACAAATTAGCTATGAAAATGGGAATAAATCCTACAGAACTTTCGTCCTTTTTTAAGCAGGACAATGATGTTTTGATAATGATGTTACTCAGTTTTGATAATGAAATAAAACAGTTGATTAACGATGTTGTGACCAGAAAACAGTCGCCGGAAGAGGAACTTCAAAACCTATTTAAACACCTGTATGATTTGTTTAATCAAAAACCCTATTACCTGTCTATTATATTCGCTGCGGAGTTGATGGAAAAGGATTCGGACATGCATGACATTTTATTAAGAATCAAAACAGCGGCAGAAATTTATCTGTTCGAGGTTATAAATCAGGGAAAGCAGAAAAAGCTATTTAATAATCCAACAACAACCAAGTCAATAGTCAATAAAATCCTGGTGAGTTTTCGGATGCTTATGAACGAACAACAGATAAGCATTAAGTTGGTCAGAGATTTAGAGATACAAAGGGGAATAAATGAATAAGATTATGAAGAAAATAAAGCTAAAAACAATCGGACAAATGTTAACACGCAGTTTGCAGCGAACTGAGATAAGTTTGCTAAAAGTCGTTTTAATTGGGATTATTCTGATAACAAATGTTGTCGTACAAGCTCAAACATTTACGCTGGAGCAATGCATCGATACCGCATTACAATATAACCGGACCATCAAACTATCGCAACAGGATGTTTTTCAGGCCAATGAGAAAAACAAGGAACCCAAAGGCAATCTATTTCCAAAACTGAATGGGATGACTGACTATCGTTATTATACCGATTTGCCTTATCAGTTGATGCCTGCAGCAGCTTTTGGCGGACCGGAAGACTTATAAGGAAGTACAATTTGGCGTGCCGCAAATGCTGAAATTGGGGTTGGTATAGCCAACATTTTTAAAGTTTTACGCGTTGAATATGTCCGTTGTATAAAAAAACATACAATTTTAGAATGATTAGAGAATTGTAATTCATAAATACGATGAAAGAAAGAAAACAGAAAAAGATGCAAAAAACATTATCTATTAATGAGTTATTCAGTATTGAAATTTCGAAAAGTGAACGTTTACGTGCATTGCTCTTAATCGGTCTTTTAGCGCTCGAGGCCTTTCTTTTGATTGTTATTTATCTTTTTTACAGCGAACAATACTATGCATTGTTCAACACCCGGATTGCGTTTTATGCCATACTGATTTTTACTGTTATTATTATTATTTACGAGTCGCTTGTTCATTATTTTTTAGGAAAAAGGATTTTACTATTTACAAAGCACCGTTATGGTTTTGCCTATCTCAATGTTTTTTCGGAAATCAGCCTGCTCTCAGTTTTATTCATTTTTATTTTGGAATATACCCATCAAACGGTAATACTGCAGTCTCCGGCAACCCTCACTTATTTTATTTTTATTGTTCTGTCCACCTTGCGGCTCGATGCGAAATTATCGGTGTTTACCGGGATTTTGGCTGCTTTCGAATTTATTGCCGTTTCAGTTTACTATTCAAGCCAATTTAGTGTTGTACCGGTTGACCATTTTCGCTCCGATTTAACAGGAATGCAATATCTGGGGCAGGGTGTAATCTTAATAATTTCGGGGATTGCAGCCGGTTTTGTAGCCAATTTAATTAAAAAGAAAATGATAATTTCCTGGGAAAACGTAAAGGAAAAAAATGAAATTATCGACCTGTTTGGACAGCAAATTTCACCACAGATTGCAACGAGTATCCTCGCGAAAAAGGATGAACTATCCGGCACCCGGAAAATGGTTTGCGTTATGTTTCTCGATATCCGCGATTTTACTCCTTTTGTTGAAAACCATACACCGGAAGAAGTTGTAACCTACCTGAACAAACTTTTTCATTTTATGATTGACATTGTACAAATGCACAACGGAGTAATCAACCAGTTTCTGGGCGATGGTTTTATGGCTACTTTTGGCGCTCCTGTGGCCAGCGGCAACATTTCGCAAAACGCGGTGATAGCTGCCCGGCAAATAATTGAAAAAGTAAAAAGCGAAAATGAAACAGGAAATATTCCAAAAACAAGGATAGGAATTGGTTTGCATTACGGACAGGCGGTAATTGGTAACATCGGCTCTTCATTACGTAAACAATATTCAATTACAGGTAGTGTTGTTATTATCGCGTCAAGAATCGAACAACTCAACAAAACTTACAACGCTCAGTTAACTATTTCGAAAGAGGTATTTGACCAGCTTGAGCCTGAAAAACAGGTAGTTTTTATACCTCAACAACCGGTAATGGTTAAAGGGTATAACCAAACACTTTCAATTTATATTTTGGACGAAGAGAGCATGAAAAATTTTAATTAAAACTAAGATGAAAACAAATGAAACAATTCTTAATGATGCAGGAGTATTTGTTACCAAACTTTTACAGGAGGAAACACCTAAGAAATATTCCTATCATACGCTGGAACATACAAAAGATGTTGTTGAAAAAGCCGTTTTAATTGGTGCCAGCGAAGGACTTACTGCTGAAGAAATGGATGTTTTACGCATTGCTGCCTGGTTTCACGATACGGGGTATGTAAAGACTTATCAGGGGCACGAAGCGGAAAGCGCCATAATAGCCGACAATTTTCTAACTCATCAAAATGTTGATCCTGAATTCAGGACAAAAGTTAGTGCGTGTATTTTAGCCACCACTTATCCTCAAAATGCAGTTTATCTAACCGATAAAGTTTTATGCGATGCAGACCTCATGCATTTGGGAGAGGAAAATTATTTCGAACTGGCCGCGAAATTATTTCAGGAACAAAAAAATGCAGGAATCCGCAAGGCTGAATTCGAAAAAGAGTCGGTAAAGTTATTCGAAGAACATTCCTTTTACACCGATTATTGCAAAAACACACTTGATGAAACAAAAGCCAAAAATTTGGAGCAATTAAAAGAAAGGATTAAAAAGCGGGAAGAAAAGGCGATTTACTCCAAAAAATATTCACGCGGCGTTGATTCCATGTTTAAACTCACCGCCCGGAACCAAATCAACCTGAGTCAGATTGCTGATAACAAATCGAATATTCTGATTTCGCTCAACGGGATAATAATTTCGATTGCTCTGGTTACACTGGTGAGTAAGTTTAAACAAGAGTCAACGATTATCATTCCCACCGTAATTTTCATTTTGTTTAGTTTGTCTACAATTGTGCTGGCCATACTTTCAACACGTCCATATATTTCAAAAAGAAAATTCACAAAAGACGATATTCAGCAGCAGAAAGTGAACTTGCTGTTTTTTGGAAATTTTTATCAAATGTCGCCTGAAGATTACGAAATGGCGATAAGTGAAATGATTGACAACAATCCGTATTTGTATTCCACACTCACAAAAGACCAGTATTCGCTCGGGAAAGTTTTGGCCAGAAAATACAAACTGCTTCACTGGGCTTACAACGTTTTTATGGTTGGTCTGATAATCACCGTTGCCGCATTTTTGTTTGTGTTTATTTAAATTGAACGAATTCATCTGATTAATTCCTTGGGTTAAATATTTTAGGAATGGGAAAAACAAGGTTAAAATATACTTTCATCTATTCCCTGTTAATTGGAATATTATTCTTTAGCAGCAATATTTATGCGCAACAGACTGATTGTTTCAGCATCCTTATTACCGGAAACACAAACGATGAACTTAACGACAGTTCGTTGCGGGCCGAATGGCAAAAACAATTGAACGAGTCAAACAACATTGCCTGTTTATTTACCGGAAATACCATCAATAGCAAAGGAAACCCACAATTGCCTGTTGATGGTACTGATTCGGAAATTCCAATTTTAATTGCTCCTGGAAAGGCTGAATGGTTGAATGGGACGGGTAACGGGAAAGAATTCCTCATTCAGTTAGAAACTGAATTATCAGAGAAATTCGAAATGCCGGTATATATTCCTGAAGCTGCCTGTCCGGGACCAAAAGAAATTATTTTGGATGAACATGTAGTAGTAATTTTACTCGATACATATTGGTGGGTACATAAATTCGACAGGCGTTTTAACAAATGCGGCATCGAATCTCAATCCGATGTTTTGTTGCAGATTGAAGATGCCATTCGCCGGAATTATTCGTCAAAACATGTTGTTTTAGCAGGTTCTCATTCATTAAAAAGTTTTGGGAATACAAGTGGTTATTTTTCACTAAAACAATGGTTGCTTGAAACTCCTAAAACTTTCTTCAGAAAATTGCCTGGTACAAATATCGACAACCAACATCCTGATTTCAGGGGATTTCGAAATGGTGTCCTTTCCATTCTTGAAAAATATCCTGATGTTTTATATGTTTCGGGCGGTGAAGCCAATTTGCAGTATTTTCAATATAAAAAGTCGCATTTTGTTATTTCCGGTGCGTGGGGAAAGCCGGAATATGTGAGAAAAAATCTTGCTGAATTTGGCGCCAGTCAAACCGGTTTTGCCCGGCTTGATTTTAACACCAACGGCGAATGTTCATTAACTTTTTCCAGTGGCACGGAGGTTCTTTTCAATAAAATAATTTACAATAAAACTTTGTCGGCTGAAAAACAAAGCACAGCCAAACACCTTTTGTTGCCCGACAGTGTAAGCAAAATTGCCAGCAGCCGGTACAAAATTTCGCAATCAAAGTACAAATGGCTGGGTGAGAATTACCGCGATGTGTGGGAAACACCGGTGAAATTTCCGGTTTTCGACATTGGGAGTAAAAATGGCGGGCTGAGAATTATAAAACGTGGTGGCGGGCAACAAACCTATTCGTTGCGGCTTGAAGATGCCAATGGTGCACAATATGTGCTTCGATCTGTCGATAAAAATGTGGATGGAGCCTTGCCAAAAGAGCTGCGAAATACTTTTGCGGTTGATATCGTACAAGACCAGATTTCAGCTTCAAACCCTTATGCAGCGCCTGTTGTGGCAAGGCTTGCCAATCAGTCCAGGGTTTTACACACAAACCCCGAAATATTTTATGTGCCAGATGACCCGCGTTTTGGTATTTACAGAAACGATGTAGCAAACCAACTTTTTCTTTTTGAAGAACGACCTGATAACGATTACCAGATGGATGAAAGTGCCGGAATTTCTGCAAAAATTATTTCAACCGAAGACCTTGTGGAGAAAATTACCAAAAACCATAATTATACCTTTGATAAAAATTCCGTGGTTCGTGCCCGTCTTTTCGATGTTCTCATCAATGACTGGGACCGCCACGATGACCAGTGGAGATGGGCTGGAATTGAGCAAAACGATAAAACAATTTATAAACCGATTCCCCGTGACCGCGATCAGGCTTTTTTCTTAAACGAAGGAATTTTGCCCTGGATAAGCGCACGAAAATGGTTGCTTCCAAAAATTCAGGGTTTCGACGAAATGACAGAAAACATGGACGGACAATCTTTTAACGCACGTTATTTCGACCGTACTTTTTTAACCAATTGCAGTTGGAGTGACTGGCTTTCCCAAATCGATACCTTAAAAATTCTGCTTGGCAATGGTAAAATTGATTCGGCAATGCTGGGCTTCCCACCTGAAGTTTATTCCATTTGCGGCCAGGAAACCGGACAGATTTTAATAAGCCGTCTGGATAACCTGGAAACTATGGCCCGTAAATTATACTTGTCGCTTACCAAAGAAGTAAACATTTTCGGAACCAATAAAAATGACTTTCTTGAAATTATTTACGGCAATGAAAATCTGCAAATTAGAGGGTATAAATTATTGAACAACGGAGAAAAAGGAGATTGTTTTTTTGACCGGAAATTTATTAATGACGAAACAAAAATAATCAACCTTTATGGATTGCAGGGAAACGACCGGTTTGAAAGGCACGGATTCAGTTCAGGCAACATCAAATTAAAAATTATTGGGGGCGAAGATAATGATGAAGTGGTCGGCTTTAATTTAAGTGTACAGGAAGGTGTTTCTCTTTATGACAAAAAAAGCACAACAGTTAGCAAAGGAACCCAGAGAAGAATAAAGAATAAATTTGATAAAGAACTATTAGAATACGACCGGGAAAATTTTGAATACGATATTGTGTATCCGGGAATTTATTCCGGTTTTAATCCTGATGATGGAATATATATTGGCGGAGGCCCCATTTTTACCAAATATTCGCGCTACCAAAAACGCAGGTACGAAATCCTGGGAAATTATGCACTGGCAACTCATTCTTATAACCTCCGGTTTAACGCTCGTAACAGTTACGTTCTTCGGCATTTCGACATTAATTTCAACGCGGGGTACAACTCAGGCGCTTATGCCGGAAATTATTTTGGAATGGGTAATGAGACCTCATGGAATTCAGATACAAACAACATCGATTTTTACCGTTTGCGGATGAGACGGAGTTTTGTCCAGTTGGATTTTTTAAAATGGATTGACAACAATCAAGTTCATAAAGCAGGCCCGGGAATCCGGTATTTGTTTGCTGATGCAGAGGCAACTCCCGACAGGTTTATATCTCTTCCCTCTAATAACCTTAGCGATAACGATTTGTTGGCACATTCCTATGCCGGTATTTATTTTAAATACACATTAAATACCGGTGTCGGGCAAAAAGAGAAAGCAGAAACTGAATTCGCCGGAAGTACCGCGTTTCCAACCCGTGGAACGCAGATAAAAACGCAGGCTGGTTATTTTGCCGGGCTTAATCAGCAAACCGATGATTTTTTTAAACTTTCGGGCGATTGGATTACCTACCTGAGTTTTTCGCAGAGGCCGAGGGTTGTTTATGCACTTCGGGCGGGTGGTGAAAAGCTTTTTGGCAATTATGCTTTTCACGAGGCAGCAAAACTTGGAAACAAAGAGAATTTAAGAGCTTACCGCGAAACCCGTTTCTATGGAGATGCAAGCCTTTATTTAAACGCTGAAATCAGGGTACGGATGAAACAGTTTCAAACTTATCTTATGAATGGTACCATCGGGGTTTTATTCTTTAATGACACGGGACGGGTTTGGCTGGAAGGTGAAAACTCAAAACGCTGGCACAATGGCACAGGCATTGGATTTTGGTTTTCGCCCTTCGATATGGCCACACTAAATGTTTCTTATGCAATCAGCAGCGAGGATCAGCTTGTGAATTTCTCTGTAAATTATCAGTTTTAGCCATGGTCAAGATTTTTGTTTTTCTGCTTTTTGCAGCGCTGATGTTATCGGGTAAAACTCAGCCACCCTCAAAAATATATTTAATTCGGCATGCAAAGGTTGACATTAAAAACCCAGGTTGGGGAAATTCAAAAGCTGCGCATTTATACAAAAAGCAATACAATCGGTCGCCAATCCGGAATTTCAATGCCAACGAAATCAAAGAAAAAATTGAAAACTTTGAAACCGTGGATACCGTTTTTTGCAGTCCGCTTAAAAGAGCGGCAGAAACGGCTTCAATAATATTTGGGGAAGACGTGGTAATTAAAACAGACAGTGTTCTTGCTGAGCTCGACTACCCGGTTGTTAAGTTTCCGGCGGTTCAACTGCCTGTTAAAGTTTGGTTACTCATTTCGCGTGGAACATGGATTATGGGAATAAACGGTAAGGAAAAAGAGAATTACCAGTGCCGCAAAAAGGAGCTCTGGATTTATTCACAAAAGTTAATGGAATATACAAGCACGCATGAAATAACGATTGTTGTAGCCCATGGAATGGTAAACCGTGAGCTTAAAAGGATTTTAAAAGAACAGGGATGGAAACCGGGAAATCATTACGATTTTTCAACACTTTCAGTGAACTACTTCGAAAAAAAATGATTAAGAAATGTTAAAATATAATTTTTTCTTGGTAGTTAGTTAATATTAACTAACTTTGCTCAAAATAAAATAAATGCAGAATGAATAATCAGACAGACAGACAAACAGAAATATTACTGGTAGCGCTGGAACTTATCGGAAAAAAGGGAATTCAAGGGTTAACCATTAAAAATATTTCGAAAGAAATTGGAATTTCAGAGCCGGCAATCTATAGGCACTTTGCCAGCAAATCAGATATAATACTTGGTGTTCTGAGTAATTTTAAAGAAATGGCAATTATGCTTTCCGAAATAGTTGAAAACTATAATGCAGCAGCAACTGAAAAGTTAGATTTTCTGTTTTCAAGAATGTTGGACTTGTTTTCGGAAACACCTTCAATGGTTTCAGTAATTTTTTCAGAAGAAATTTTCAAGAATGATGAAACACTAAAATCCAAAATAAATGAAATTGTAACCCTTCACACAAATACCATTGAAACTATTATTTTGAAGGGGCAAAATGAAAACAATATTAGAACAGACATTGATGAAAAAGATCTTGCTTTAATCGCGATGGGATCATTCAGGTTATTGGTTAAAAAATGGGAATTAAGCAATCACAGTTTCAACTTATTGGAAAAAGGCAAAAATCATTTAGTGATAATTAATAAAGTTTTAAGCAAGTAAATTATTAATGATTACAATACAAATGAAAACTAAAAAAAATTTCAACAAAAAGTTAGTGAATATTCACATATTTAAGGTATGGGTACTTTCACTTGCATTATTGAGTCTTTCTCTTTCAGGGCAGGCCCAAATCTGGTCGTTGCAGCAATGTATTGATACCGCACAGGTTTACAATAAAAATCTGCAAATGAGTCGCAACAACATCGAACTTGGTACAGAAAGACAGCAAGAAGCCAAATCTAATTTACTTCCGAAAGTAAATCTGAATGCCGATTACAAATACTTTACTGATTTGCCTTATCAACTGATGCCCCAACTGGCGTTTGGCGGCCCCGAGGGCTTGTTTAAGGAAGTGCAAATGGGAGTACCGCACAACATGAGTGCAAATATTCAGATGGCAATGCCTTTGTATAATCCGCAGGTATATGGAGCAATTCAGACCACGCAAATTGCTTCCGGGTTAAGCGAACTTCAGTATAAAAAAACCGAAGAACAAGTGTTTTTTGAAATTTCGAACCTGTACTACAATGCACAAATACTGGTGAATCAGCAACAATTTATTGAAGGGAACCTGGAAAATACCCAAAAACTACTCGAAAACCTTGAGTTGCTCCACAGCCAGCTAATGATTAAAAAAAGTGATGTTTCGAAAGTTGCCCTGCAAAACGAACAATTAATGACACAACGCGAACTTGTAAAAAGCAACCTCGACCAGGTTATGAATGCCCTGAAATTTTCGATGGGAATTTCCATTAAGCAAAAACTGGTGATTGAAACAGAAATTTTACACCAATCGGCTGCTGAATATTCGCTCAACCAGCCCATTGATTTGGAAATTGCGTTAACACAAAATAAACTTCTGTCGAGCGAACTGAGTACTCTGAGAAATTCCCGTCTGCCCTCTGTTTCGTTATACGGAAGTTATGGGCAAACCGGGTTTGGTTATGATGAAAAGCCAAATGATTTTCTGAAATTTTACCCTGTCAGTTTTGCAGGTTTGCAGCTGTCAGTCCCGATTTTTAACGGAATGGTTACTAAAAGAAAAATCAACCAGAAAAAAATTGAAATCCAAAACAGTGAGCTGCAAATTAACAATGTAGCCGAACAAAACAATATGTTGATTGAAAATGCCACGCGTAAAAGATTTGTTACACAACAAACCATTAAAAATACAACGAATCAAATCGACCTGGCAAAAACGGTTTACGACGAAATGGTTTTGCAGCAAAAGCAAGGAACGTCCAGTCTTACTGAAATTTTACTGGCCGACAATGCACTCCGCGAAGCACAGCAAAACCAGCTAACCGCCATCATCGACTACCTGAAAGCCGATTTGGAGCTGAAAAAATTAACAGGAAATATTTCAATAAAAAACTAAAAAATACCATCATGTTAAAAAAGATAATTTATATCGTTCTGGTGCTTGCCGTGGTTGCGTTTACAGTTTACAAACTGAAAACCAATAAAGAAACCACTGTAAACAGGGTTTATCAATACGATAAAGAGCAGGCAATTAATGTGCAGGCCATCACGCTGAAACTTGAAAGTGCTGAAAACGATATTTCTTACACGGGAACTTTTGAACCCAACAAAGAAACAAGAATCAGTGCGGATATTCAGGGTAAGATTAATGCGGTTTTGGTGGATGTTGGAAGCGAGGTCCGAAAAGGTCAGGCTTTGGTTCAACTGGACAACTCTTTACTGAAACTTCAATTGCAAACCATTGAAATTCAGATTGAAGGATTGGAAGCGGACGTAAAACGCTATACCATACTTGTCGATGCCGATGCCATTCAAGGTGTTCAGTTGGAAAAGACAATTTTAGGATTAAAATCGGCACAAGTGCAAAAGGCCACATTAGTTGAACAAATCCATAAAACGACCATCGTGGCTCCTTTCAGTGGAATTGTTACTGCAAAGCTGACCGAAGAAGGCGCTTTCGCGGCGCCGGGTATTCCATTGCTACAAATCACAGATATCTCAAGCCTGAAGTTTACTGTAAATGTTCCGGAACAGGATCTAGGTCAGTTCGGAACCAATCAATTATATTCTCTTACCGCAGATGCTTATCCGGAAACGGTATTGTCGGGAAAGGTGATCATGACAGGCAGCAAAGCCAATATGGGGAATAGTTTCCCTGTACAATTTTCGGTAAAAAACACCGCCGATTTAAAAATCAAATCAGGAATGTTTGGAAATGTAATCCCGATAGCTATCGGGATGAAAAACGATAATGATGAAAAGTTTATCATTATCCCGGCATCTGCTATCGTCGGTACAAACATTCAACCACAGGTTTATCTGGTTAAAAATGGTAAAGCCATTCTCAAAGATATCACTACTTCAAACCGGTTTCAAAATAAAGTACAGGTTTCAAGTGGTTTAACCGAAGGCGATGTAATTATAACCAACGGGTTTATCAATCTTTTTGATGGCGCAAATGTGACAATTAGCAACTAAGAATCATGAATATTACAAAAATAGCAATCAATCGTCCATCGCTGATCATCGTTCTTTTCAGCGTATTCGCCTTGTTGGGAATCATTGGATTTACAAACCTGGGGTATGAACTGTTGCCAGACTTTAACCAGCCGGTGGTTGTAATAAAAACAATGTACCCTGGCGCCGAACCCAATGAGGTGGAAACTTCTGTTTCAAGGAAAATAGAGGATGCCTTGTCGAATCTCGAAGGAGTCGATTACCTGGAAACCAAGTCGATGCCCAACGCTTCAGTTATTATTGCCAACCTGAAATACGGAACGGACTTGAACATTGCCATGCAGGATGCCCAGCGGTATATCGACAATATTAAAAAAGATCTTCCGGCAGACATTTTGAGTCC
>DAITNH010000030.1:5027-27748 GCA_036834745.1 Prolixibacteraceae bacterium | reverse complement strand
AGAAAAACCTCTCCTGTGTGGTGAATACGTCCATGATTGTTGAACCAGTCGCCATTGATTGAATCTTTATATGGATTGTAATTGCCAAAGAATGTGTTCGGAATAACCACTTTCCAGACTCCGCTTTTTTCCTTTTTCCATCCTGAAATCACTTCCGAACCTTTAATCTCCACTTTTTCGCCCCGGGCTGCCCGGTAAATAATCCGTTTGGTATCGCTTTCGCCACCGCGGGCCGGATCAATTCTTTCGCGATAAGCTCCTGAATGAACAGTAATAACATCGCCAGATTGAGCCAGCTGTGCTGCAAAATTGATGGTGCGAAATGGTTTCGAGGCAGACCCGTCATTGATGTCGTTACCATTTACCGAAACATGGTACTCTTTGGCAAAACTGGCAATTACAATCGTCAACAACAAAGACAGCAATTTGAACTTAAGTATTATCATTTTGGTCAGGTTTATATTGATATGTTAGTTTCTTCCATTAAATTCCTTTACCGCATCAACCATTGCCACAATGTTATCCACCGGAACATTCGCCTGGATATTGTGAACGGTGTTGAATACAAATCCGCCGTCTTTGGCAAAAATGTCGCACAAACGCAGCACTTCTTCGCGTACCTGTTCCGGAGTAGAAAAAGGCAAGGTTTTTTGTGTATCAATACCACCACCCCAGAAAACGAGGTCTTTTCCGTAGGTGTTTTTTAAATGTGCCGGATCCATCCCTTTTGCAGCCACCTGCACCGGGTTGATAATATCGAAACCGGCATCAATAAACCGGGACATAAAAGTTTCAACCGCACCGCACGAGTGTTTAAAGGTTTTCCAATTGGTGTTTGCGTGTACCCAATCGTTAATGCGCCGGTAATAAGGCAACCACAATTCGTCGAATTGTTCGGGTGCGCAAAAGGTTGAATCCTGCGTTCCAAAATCGGTTCCGCAAATAAAAACGGCATCTAGATTATCGCCAATTACCTCGTGCAAACGGCGGAAATTCTCCACTGCAATTTCAGACTGACGATCAAAAATGGCAGTGACATAATCGGGCCTCAAAACAGTACTCATGTACCATTCGGCAATATCGCGAATGCCTTTTGGGTGTTTCATCTGCAAACCGGGAACCAGCGCAATGTCTCCAAGGGCTGTTCCGCCAAGTCCTGCAATTACTGCTTTTCCTGTGGCTCGGGCTTTTTGCGTCGCTTCTTTCCAGAATTGAACATCACTTTCTGGTACTAATCCAAATTCTTCCAGGTTGTCCTGAACGTCAAGTTTTTCATCATCAACCGGCTCCTGACGAATGATGGCATCGAAAAAATAACTAGCTTGTGGCATTCGTGCTGACGCCGGAACGGAAGTATCGCCTTCAGGATAAATTAACAAATCGTCTTTTTCATCGTACGAAGTGTGAAAACCTTCAGGAACAAGCACCGTTTGCCCCCAAAAGGTTTTGAATTCTTTCAGCGGTTCGTGGTTGTAAATGCCGAACATATTGTTACGCCCCCAGGCCGCAACCACATCAATTCCCATACAATCAATCAGCTCCTGATCAACTTCTCCAAGCATCTGGTAAGGTTCAATGACCCGAACCGGTTTATTTTCCAGTCCATAGTGTCTTCTCAGGTTTTCAACCGACAGCACATGGATTCCGGTAACTGCGGTCGATCCAAAATCAACCACTACCCGGTCAGGCTGTTTGTGGTTGACGGTCATGTCAAATCGTTCTTTTGAGGTCATATATCAAGAGTTTAAAGTTCCTAATTTCAAGTTTATTTCGGTTATCATTTATAGTTATTGAGCGTTTCATCTTCGTTAACCGTAATTTTTTTCAGAGGAGTTTCGTTGTGTGAGAGAATTTCCATCTCCTTCCCTATTTGCAGATTTCGAACAACTCGCCGTCATATTCTTTTTTCAGATTGACTTCAAACCCTTTTTCGGCAATATCTTTGCCGGTCATTTTCCCGATTTCCAGTCCTTCCGGAGCCGATAAAATACGATAATTTGTATCCGGATCGAGCAATTGAACAGTGATCTTTCTTCGGTTGTCTTTCGAACCTTGCTTAAAAATTCCGATAATCCCTCCCGAAAAAGTATCTGAATTGATGCGCTGGAAACCGTCCCAAGAACCTTCCATAGGTTCGCCAAAACCGGGCAAATCCTGTCTGAAAGACATAAAATCATGTTTGGTTTGCATCGCCTGAAGCCAGTCGGCATAAGCACGGTACTTCTTAAGGTCGTTTGGCGATAATTGCCGTGGATCGCCCAACATGATAGGTAAAGCGCCTGCCAGCGACTTAATGTGCATTTCCCAGCCTTTGTCCTGCATTTGGGGATTACCGATAACCAATGCTGTTGCCGGTATAGCAGGCGACCTCCACCAAGCCATATTGCGTACCCGCAAGTCGGTTTTTTCACCTTTGTCACCATCAAAGTTCGAAAGCCAGTTACCTTCGGCGTGCTTCAGCATGGCATAATCAATCATCTGCAACCCACCCATGGTCTCGAAAGTACAATCAATGAACAGATTTGGTTTGGCGGCATGGAGTTCGTCAAAAAGTTCCCACATCCTTTCATAATTGGCATACATCGATTCATGATGATCTTTATGGCCGGAATGTTCTGTTGAATAACAACCTGAATTTTCGACATTAAAAACATAGGCGCTTGAAACTACGGCAAAATCAAGTTTCAGGTATTCCAAACCATAGTCCACAGCCAATTTTAGCAATACACCTTTTATATAATCCTTCCAGCCTGTAGAATAACAGGCTGATCGTATTTCATCAACAGCCTGGTCTATGTGAAGATTGGCGAAATTTCCATTTTTATCGCGGGCAAACCACTCAGGATGTTGTTTAAACACATTACTTTTAGATGATGCACTGCCCACACTCACCCACAAACCTGGTTTCATTCCCAACGATTTGATATAGTCAAAAACCGGCTTTAAACCATTCGGAAATTTTTTGTAATCTATCCCCCAATCGCCGTAGCTATCCTGCCAGCCATCATCAATAATAAATTCTTTCATCCCTGCATCTGCGGCTGCTTTAGCCAGTTCCATGACAAGTTTTTCATCGATATTTTTTTCGAAAGGATTCCAGGTGTTGTAAACAAAAGTTGGTTTTTCATCCAATACCGAAAGGCGGATGCCCATGTGTTTCCGGATATAATCGGGAACAACGGCGCTAAGGATTTCTTCCGGTTTTTTCCGGTTGTTGTAAACCATAGTGAAAACCTGCGGTGTTTCAAACGATTCCTGTGGTTTGATCCATTTGCGGAAGGGAAAACGTGCATCTTTATGTGTAAGACCTGTTGTGATTTCAGGTGCATCCCAAAACAAAGCTGTACGTTTCAATACTCCTGAAGCTTCATTACCAATCACTATGCCAGCTTCCCAGTCCATGTTGTGCACAATCATGAGCGCATCCTGCTTGTTTCCTTCGTATGGGCCTATTGATTTTCTCCGGCCGTAATCGCTGTAAATCCAACTGAAAGTACTCACCCAATAGTTGATTACATTAAATTTTTCCACATCAACCGACTCCAAAAAAGATGCCTTGCTGCCAAGGTTTTTGACCACCAGACTTTTTCGGATAACCGGCAAATTGGGATACATCAGGTATTTCAAAGTAACTTCAATGTTTTTGTCTCTGCTTAGTAACGTAACAGCAGCCCCATCTCCCTGAAGCGAATCACTGATGGATTTTACACCAGCCAGATTCCAATTGCTTTTTCCTGAATAGATGATGCCATTCGATTCGAACTGAAAGTCGGTATTTTCAGGCAGAAAATACTTAAACTCGCCAGTTAGCGGTTTGTAGGATGTGGTCAAAAATTGACCTTCGGGAGATGGCAATCTGATGATCCGTTCAACAATGCCATTGTTCAGGGTCAGTTCTGTTTTTGTCCATTTGGCAAATGGCGCTGAAACCACTGAATTTGTGAATAAAACACAAACCAGAAAAACAAGAAATTTACTTTTCATCTATTCAGGTTTTAAAACTCCACAACTACTTTTCCGGCTGCTTTGACTAACTCAACCTCCTTCGTTTTTCCGTTTACAGTAACCTTGTATTTCCCGAAAAATGCCGGAACTGTGAATTCTCCCTTGCGGTTGATTTTGCCATTTTCGCTGGTCCACCACTCCTTAAAAATAAGATTGTGATAAGCGGTTGCAGCAAGTGTCGGAGTCCAGTCTTTTCTGTATAAAGAGGAAGGCTTAATCCAGTTGGCACCTTCCCAGAATCCCCACATTAAGATTCCCTCAATTGCAGGATGAGCAAAACAGATTTTATAATAATCCACCAATTCCTTTGCATTTAATTCCTCCTCTTCAGGAGTCATAACCAAACTGCGGTCCCTGTAATATTTCGACCGCTGGCCAGGTATATTGAATTCAGTAACCCGGATTGGTAAATGAAACTGTGCAAGTGAATCGAGTGCATTTTTCAATTGAATCCGGTCGAATGTTTCGGCGTGAAGATGTCCTTGTACGCCAATGCCTGCAATCGGGACTCCCTGCTTCAGGAGCTTACGGATTTGGGCCAGGTATTCGGGCAGCTTAACTCCGGTAAGAATATCGTAATCGTTTAAAAAAAGTTTGATTTCCGGATCACCATTTCGTGACCACTCAGCCATTTTTTTCGTAATGTCCGGTCCCAGCCGATCTTCATAGTAATTCCCGTGCACCATTTCATTGTTCAAATCGTATTCAGCAAACCTGCCTTTGTAACGTGCGGTTACAGTTTCGGCACGGTTTTTAAGCGTACGTTCCAATTCGTCATCCGACAGTTCCTTTACCCAGGGCTGCACAAATTCAGGAATTCCCCAGAACAGATTATGACCTCTCAGCGGAATGGCATTTGCATCTGTCCATTCAAGTATTCCATCGATCACCGAATACTTAACTTCGCCTTTTCGTCGCTCCATATTCCCCCATTTCACTGCATTTTCTGTAACTGCCGAGTTAAAATTCTTCAGAAATTTCTCTTTGTATTGTTTTACGTCCGATTCTGATGCTGAACCATTAAAAATTTGATCGCTGATGGCACATCCAAACCAAAATTCATGGGCGACTTGTTCCACATTTACTTTAGAACCAGATTTTGCCTTAATGGTCAACTCACCTTTCCTGTTTGTGGCAATGGATTGTTCGATTTCAGAATTCTGCGCGGTACATACAGAAAACGGCAACTGCAATAAAACTGCCGTCATAAAAACAGCAGTAATTATCTTTTTAAGCAAACATTTTATTAATCTCATTATCAGTAATTATTTAGTTAAGATAGATTTTGGATAGTGTTATTTCATTTTTGTTACCGACCCAATGTAATGGTCAATTACAAAAATAGTTTTAATTATTTCTTCTAAATTAACTATGACGCAATTTAAATTCATTATTAGGTCTTCCTGTTTTTTTGAACAATGCCAGATACATTCTTACCGGAATAAGTATCTTTGTGTACGGCAATGAGGTCTGCCTTTAACCGCCTGTATTTCTATACAGGCTAATGACATCTACCAATAAATTAATTTCTGAATACATAATTTTATGGTAAAATCAATCATGATTGTCGGACTGGGTGGATTCATCGGAACTGTCGCCCGGTTTTTAATTTCCCGCTACTTTCAGGTCAATATCACATCTGTTTTTCCGTGGAGTACTTTTGTAGTCAATATTGTCGGATGTTTGCTGATTGGCATTATCTATGGCATTTCCGAAAAAAGTGATGTCCTTAGCCCTGACATCCGCCTGTTCCTTACCGTTGGCATCTGTGGCGGTTTTACCACCTTCTCCACCTTTTCAAACGATTCTTTCATGCTTATCCGTGAGCAGGAATGGTTTCGTTTTGCACTTTACACATCGCTCAGCATCTTTATCGGGCTGATGGCTGTTTACGTCGGACGTCTCATCATAAAATTGATATAAAAATGGAAAATACGGATGCATTTGTTCTGAAGATTTTTATTGGTTCGACCGATCAGATCAACCAGAAACCCATGTATGAATACATTGTTTTTCAGGCAAAAAAGAAAGGAATTGCCGGAGCTACTGTAGTGAAAGGTATCATGGGTTACGGGGCAAGTTCGGTGATTCATTCCTATAAATTCTGGGAAGTAAGCGATAAAGTGCCGCTGGTCGTTGAATTGGTGGATGAGGAAGACAAAATCCGTTCATTCTACGAAACAATCCGCCCTCAGCTTGAATCGATGAAATACGGATGTTTGGTTACCATGGGAAAAGTTGATGTATTGCTATATAAATCGGGGCAGAAGAAAATGTTCGACGTATAAAACCAGCTTGGAGCATGGGGAATGGGGCAGGGAGAAGGGAACCCGGATCGGCACGCAACCTGGAACTTTGAACCTGAAACTTGAAACTATTGTAATTGAGTTCTCAATATATTTCAAATTAAAAATTAGACTATATGAGTTTTACACATGAAGTTGAAGGAATGATTTGCGTGGCCCAGGGCGCCAATCATGGCTCAGCACCAATTCCGGAAGAAGGTCGTTGGGTAAGAGCCAAAGAAGTAAAGGACATCTCGGGATTAACTCACGGAGTTGGTTGGTGCGCACCACAGCAAGGTGCCTGCAAGCTTACTTTGAACGTGAAAGAAGGGATCATTCAGGAAGCTTTGGTAGAAACGATCGGGTGTACTGGCATGACCCACTCGGCTGCAATGGCTTCTGAAATTCTTCCGGGAAAAACTATCCTCGAAGCGTTGAACACTGACTTGGTTTGCGATGCGATCAATACTGCCATGCGCGAATTGTTCCTGCAAATTGTTTACGGACGTACACAAACAGCTTTTTCTGAAGGTGGCTTGCCAATTGGCGCCGGTCTCGAAGATTTGGGAAAAGGTCTTCGCGGAGTTACCGGAACCATGTACGGAACAGTGGCAAAAGGTCCACGTTACCTCGAAATGGCCGAAGGGTATGTCACCAAAATCGGGTTGGATGCAAACAGCGAAATCATTGGTTATGAATTCATTAGTCTTGGCCGCATGATGGACATGATCAAAACCGGTATGGATGCCAACGAAGCCATTGTTAAAGCTTCAGGAAAATATGGCCGTATAGACGAAGCAGTGAAAGTAATTGACCCACGTAAAGAATAGGAGAAAACAGCTATGCCATTATTTGAAAGTTACGACAGAAGGATCAACCAGATCAATAAAGTGTTGAATTCTTATGGTATTTCTTCGGTTGAAGAAGCCAGAAAAATTTGCGACGAAAAAGGCGTGGATGTTTACAAAATTGTAAAAGACATTCAACCCATCGCGTTCGAGAACGCCATGTGGGCTTACATTGTGGGCGCAGCAATTGCCATCAAAAAAGGACAAACCAATGCTGCAGAAATTGCTGCAACATTGGGCGAAGGACTTCAGGCATTTTGCATTCCGGGTTCAGTTGCTGACGACCGTAAAGTTGGAATCGGGCACGGAAACCTTGCAGCCATGTTGCTGCGCGAAGAAACCAAATGTTTCGCTTTCCTTGCCGGTCACGAATCGTTTGCAGCTGCCGAAGGCGCCATTGGGCTTGCCAAATCGGCCAACCGTGTGCGCAAAGAACCATTACGTGTTATCCTGAATGGTTTGGGAAAAGATGCCGCTAAGATCATTGCCCGCATCAACGGTTTTACTTATGTGCAAACACAATTTGATTATTATACCAGTGAACTGAAAGAAGTTGCACGCACTGTTTACTCAACAGGCGACAAAGCAAAAGTAAACTGTTACGGCGCCGACGATGTTCGCGAAGGTGTGGCCATCATGCACAGCGAAGGTGTTGATGTTTCCATCACCGGGAACTCGACCAACCCAACCCGATTCCAGCATCCGGTTGCAGGCACTTACAAAAAAGAATGTATCGAACAAGGAAAGAAATACTTCTCGGTAGCATCGGGCGGCGGTACTGGCCGTACTTTGCATCCTGATAATATGGCTGCAGGTCCGGCTTCGTATGGAATGACTGACACGATGGGACGCATGCACTCTGATGCTCAGTTTGCCGGTTCATCTTCAGTTCCAGCTCACGTTGAGATGATGGGATTGATCGGAATGGGTAACAACCCAATGGTTGGTGCTTCGGTTGCAGTTGCAGTTGCTGTTTCTCAGGCTTAAACCTTCCCTGAAAAATTCAAAAAGTCCCGCTTCCATTGAGGACGGGGCTTTTTTTATAATCAAAAATTGAACTTTAATGAACCGGGATTTTGACGGCAATCCCAAATGGTTGAAATTTCTATCGTTTCAATTTTAATTAAATAAAAGATGGCATAATTACCTTCAAGCAGAACCCGGGTATTAACAATGTCAGTTTTGACGCCAAGATTTGGGTATTTCTCTATCAATTTCACAACCTTGCGAAAATTCTCATTTAGCCTGATGCTGTATGTCTTTGAGCCATTCCGTTTGTAATAGAAATCAAGAATTTCAATCAGATCGAGCTTTGCCCGTGGCGACCAAATTATTCTTTGCTTAGCCATTCGTCAATCTCTTTTTCTACCTGTTCATTGGTAAAGTAATTTCCCTTTGAAATTTGTTCCTGACCTTCTTTTATTTTTGCTTTTTGTTCATCGGATGTATAATAAATGGTAGAACTTGATTGATCAATTGAAGTTATTAAATCAGATAACTGATGTTCATCGGTGACAGATAAAATTTTAGAATAAATAATGGTTTGTAATTCATTAGGGATTGTTCTTTCAGCCAAATAATCAGCTTCACTTTCTGCAAGCATATTCTTTTCAAACTCCGAGAGTTTGTATGTCTTTTGACCATCTTCATTACTCAAAAGTTGGTTCAGATAATCAAGTAATTCTTCATCATTGGTAAGGCGAATCTTTTGAATAATGCTTTCCTGAAGTTCTTTCGTACTCATGTTCTTTTTTCTTCAAATGTATGGAAATTTGAGAGTTGATCCAATAAATAAATACTTGGAACTAATCTCAGGCAAAATTGATTGCCGGATTAGTTTGGTTGTTAGACATCATTATCTTTGCCTGAACAACAAAATCAAGGATATGAAAGCTGCGGTATTGACTGAGTACAATAAAGTTGAATGGTTGGATGTCGAAAAACCTGCGTGTAAACCCGGAGAAGTATTGATTCAGGTTGCCTATGGCTGTATCTGCGGAAGTGACCAGCATATTCACAAAGGAGAATTTCATCCGCGTACAAAAACCCCGATGATCATGGGCCATGAATTTGGCGGATTGGTTACCGAAGTAGGCGATAGAGTTGAAGGTTGGGCTGTGGGAGACAAGGTAGCTCCCGATCCGATCATCTGGTGCGGAAAATGTCCTGCGTGCATAAAAGGTCATTATCCTGCCTGTACCAGCCTAAAACTCATTGGCATTGACTCCGATGGCGGATTTGCCCAATTTATATCACTTCCAACTTCGATGTTATATAAAGTTCCAGCCGATATTCCTGATGAACATGTAGCATTGATCGAAGTGTTAAGTATTGGTTGCCATGCTAAAAACCGCGCCAATGTTAAGAAAGGCGATACCGTGGTCATCTGGGGATCGGGGAAAGTCGGTCTTTGCATTCTGGAAGCTGTGCGAACCGTTACCGACAATACGGTTTTTATGGTCGATATTTTAGAACCTCGTTTGGCTATTGGGCCGAAATATTATGAAAATGTGATTGCAATAGATGCTTCCAGGGAAAATCCGGTTGAGCGAATTAAAGCTGAAACCGATGGAAAGGGAGTTGATATCGCTTTTGAAGCCGTTGGACATGCCCATGAAATTGAAGGTTTGGTAAATCCGGTTCGTGGATGTATTCAAAGTGTTTGTGGCGGTGGAACAATTTGCGTTCTCGGTCTTGGAAATGAACCCGCTCCTATTGTATTCAAAGAATTAATATGGAAAGAAGCTAAAATTGTGTCGTCTAGGGTTAGTCATGGCGAATTTGCCGAAGCAATTGAACACTTGAAAAACGGACGTTTTAAACCTGAAGCATTGATTTCGCAAAAACTACACGGATCGCAAACCCAGCGGGGATTTGAAATCCTTGATGAAAATCCAGCTGAAAATATTAAGATATTACTCGATTTCAGGTCGTGATAATTGTTTCTTTCAATATAAAAATGATTTCTTAATCCGATACAAATAATCAATATGGAATTTTTAAATTCAATTGATACCGAACTGTTTCTCCTTATTAACGGCATGCACAATGCCTTTTTCGATTCAATCATGTATTGGTTGAGCAATAAATTGTTTTGGGTACCAATGTATTTGCTGATCATTTTTTTAATAATCAGGCGATACAAAATGAGGGGAGTTATGATGCTTTTGTTCATTGGGATTGTAATAACATTGTGCGACCAAACCGCTTCGGGCCTGTTGAAGAATTTAGTACAACGTTTGCGCCCATCGCACGAACCGGCTTTAGCCGGATTGATTCATTTGAGCAAAGCTGGTACTGGCGGTCTGTATGGTTTTGTTTCGTCACATGCTGCCAATTGTTTCGGGTTGGCTACCTTCCTCTGGTTTGTACTCGACAATCAGTTTAAATGGCTGAAATACTGGCTCTTTGTATGGGCTGTTTTAGTTTCGTACAGCCGTATTTACAACGGAGTACACTATCCGGGCGATGTGTTGGTTGCGGCTTTCATCGGTAGTGGATTTGGCTGGTTAATGGCAAAAGCCTATTTTCTTACTGATGCATATCTTTTGAAACGAGAGGATCGAAAACAATGAAAACCATTACCCGAACAGTCTGGATTTTATCGCTGGTCAGCTTGTTTACAGATACAGCCAGCGAAATGCTGTATCCGGTAATGCCCGTTTTCCTGCAGAGCATAGGTTTTTCAGTTCTTTTAATTGGTATTCTGGAAGGAATTGCCGAAGCCACTGCCGGATTGTGTAAAGGTTATTTCGGGAAACTATCCGACAATTCGGGCAAACGCGCTCCCTTTATTCAGTTGGGGTATTCGTTGAGTGCGATCTCTAAACCAATGATGATCTTTTTTGTCTTTCCGGTTTGGATATTTTTTGTTCGCACCATCGACCGTTTTGGAAAAGGCCTGCGTACCGGTGCCCGTGATGCCATGCTTTCTGATGAAGCCACTCCAGAAACCAAAGGCAAAGTTTTCGGATTTCACCGTTCGATGGATACTTTTGGAGCAGTTTTGGGACCACTTGCAGCACTTATATTTCTTTATTTCCGCCCAAACGATTACAAAACCTTGTTCCTGATTGCTTTTCTCCCGGGCATTGCAGCAGTTTTAACCACTTTATTAATAAAAGATAACAAAAGAAATCAGCCCATCATAAAAGTTCCGACACCATTTTTTTCCTTCCTGAAATACTGGAAAGTGAGTCCGCCAATGTACCGTAAAGTGGTTATCGGATTACTGGTTTTTGCCCTTTTCAACAGTTCCGATATGTTGCTTTTGCTGAAGGTCAAACAATCAGGATTGGACGATACCTATGTGATTGGCCTTTACATTTTTTACAACCTTATTTATGCTTTATCAGCATTTCCACTGGGAGCCATTGCCGATAAATTCAGCCTGAGAACAGTTTTCACTTCCGGATTAATTTTATTTGCTGTGGTCTATCTCGGAATGGCTTTTACGTCAAGCGTATATGTTTATATGGTATTGTTCTTTTTGTACGGAATTTATGCTGCAGCCACCGAAGGAATTGCCAAAGCCTGGATTAGCAATATTACCGATCCGAAAGATACTGCAACAGCGATCGGATCATTTGCAGGATTTCAGAGTTTAGCAGCTATGATAGCCAGTTCGCTTGCCGGAGGCATCTGGTTTTTATTTGGAGCTGAGGTGGCATTTATTTCCACAGCGGTTGTGACAGTTGGGGTAATTCTTTATTTTATGTTATTGTTGAAAGTGGAGAACGATAAAATTGAAATATCTATCTCAACTTCAGAAGTTTAAAATTCGTTGGTAAGTATTTGATTTACTTTTTCTTTCAGTTCGGGCAAATCGTTTTGAATAATTTCCCAAACAGCAATCAATTTAATATTGAAATATTCATGGGCAATCATATTTCTGAACGAGCGAACCCTGTGCCAGTAATAGTCATACTTTTCAAGTTTCTCATCTTCAATATGATTGATTGCCTCTCCAATCACAGAAAACTGTTATAAAACTGCATTGTGGATTAAACCGGACTGACAAAATGAAGTAGCCGTTTCATTCATAACATATTTTTGAATTTCACCGATGGCTTCCACTATATGTTGTAACCGCTTTTGACTTTCTATATGGCTATCCTTTTTCATAAATCAACTGCAAATCGGGTTTTACATGTTCCAGAATGTACGGCTTAAATGTGTCCATGAAACCCACATCGACTTTCCGGTTTACTAACTTTTCCAGTTGATATTGAACATCGGCCAAGTCAAAATAACTAAAACCTTCGCTTGTTTCAAGGGCAATGTCAATATCACTTTTTGGCCCGTCGTCTTCCCTCGAAAATGAGCCATAGATCCAAGCTTTTTGTATTTTTTCAAATTTCCTAATACCAGCAATTAATTGCTTTTTGATTTTATTACGGTCAATTTTTTTGAATGCAACATAGGCAACATGTTCTTCAGCCAACTGCAGCGCTTTCAAAGCCAATTCTTCCTCCTCCAGTTCATAAACCAGTTTATCCGACAGCCACAAAACCAATAAGATTTCTTCCTTCACCTGAAAATATTGTGCAATCCGTACCACCTGCTCACGGTTCAACTTTCGCTGTCCCCGTTCCACTTTGCTCAATATCGCCTGATCAATGTCGAGGTAAGATGCCACTATCCGTAAAGGCAACTGCTTCTCTTCCCGAAGTTTCCGTAGTGTTTCACCAAGATTGTCCATTTTGAATGGTTTTGTTTTGACACTTTTTGTCAAAATTAAAAAATCTTATCGAAAAATCAGACATGAATTTTCAATAAAATATCAACAATTCATTGAATTGTTAACAATCAGTCTGATATTTAGTCCACAAAATAGAGCAAATCAATTACATTACATCGTCTTGTACGTACAAGCTAAAATTGTATATTTGCTGTAATTCAAACACTATGAAGAAAACACGTTATCAGGAAATTGAATCAATGCTGAAAGAGGAAATTCAACATGGGAATTTACAGGTTGGTGATTATTTACCCTCCGAAAATAAACTGTGTAGCAATTTTTCGATCACCAGAACAACAGTACGAAAGGCATTAGACAATTTGCTGAAGGAAGGTTACATTGAAAAACAACATGGAAAAGGAAGTCGGGTTAAGGAACGTCGTCATTCGTTGGGGCTATTGAACGTGAAAGGCTTTTCGGAAGCCGTTGGAATGAATGTAAATACCTTTTTCTTGCAGGAACCAGCAAAAAGGAAATGGAATACAACAACTTCATTTCAACCGTCAGAAAATGAATTAAAAGCCAATAGCCTGCATTTTGAGCGATTACGATGTGTAGGCAACGATCCGGTGATGCTCGAAAATAACTGGTTCGCCGATCTGGAACTTAAAAATTTCATTGGTCAGGAATTCGTGGAAGACTCATTCTTTAAAACGCTGAGCCAAAAATACCTGATTGAAATAACCGGTTCGGAGCAGGAACTTCGGGCTGAATATGCAGATGAGAGAACCGCCGGATACCTGAAAATAGAACCCGGAGCACCGATTCTACATATCTCTGTCAAATTCCACACAAATAAAGCGAATCTCAATATTTACAGCGAATTGTACTGCAATACGATGAAATACCCGATTGGGAACAGCTATCATCTTTAAAAAGTGATCAGTCTCAGTTTTCAGTCACAGTTTAAAAATTAAGTGATCGCGTCACAGAATTTTAAACAGCATAGAACAAACAAAACCAAACGACAACAATTACAACAACGATAACAACCAATAATTAGCCTAACCATGTCCATTAAACCATTTCTCTCACGCCGGAATTTTATGAAGTCAACAGCGATGGTTTCGTCCACGTTGCTTGGCATTTCTTCCCTTTCAGCCTGTTCCGAAACTGAAAATAACAATAGAAAAGCTGATAAATTTCCTGAAAACACCATCAAAAACCACCAACTTTCCGACGGTGTTTCCGGTTTGCTGTTTTCACAAATTGGCTACGAATTTGGATTACCGGTTCGAATAATTGTCCGTTTACCGAAAAAAGCACTGCTTCGCGGTCAAACTACTTGCAAACTGATTCCTTCACTTCAGGAGAAAAGCTACCAAACCGATTTAAATTATTGGGGCGAAATATGGGGAAGTCACTGGTGGATAGCTGATTTCAGGACAATTAATGAAACCGGTGAATGGAACATTGAAGTGATTGACGGAAAGGAATGGGTGGAGAATCCGGCCCAAAGTGCCATGATTATTTCGTTGGAAGAACTTCTGGAAAAGAAAAAGGAGGTTTTTAATTCTGTCTTTCTGGAACGGATTTATACTCAAATTACTGTAGGCTGCGAATATCTGGTAATGACACAAGCAAAAGCCGAAGAACTGGGCTTTCCGGAAGGTTCAATGTCCCACGATTTGAAAGGGCACGAAAAAGATATTCTGCCACACGATGCCATGAAAGCAGTTGTTGCCCTGGCTAAAGCAGTTCAGTTGCTGCCTGAAGAATTTGCCGATAAAAAACAGAAGTATACAAAAACAGCAAAAAAAGCTTTTCAATGGTTGGTAGGTTCAGCCAAACCAATGGGCGAATATGGTTACATGAAAATGCAGCGCGGATTGCCCGCTAATGCTGAAATACCTAAAGATGAATGGCTTACCCGCGATTTATTGGTAATGTGCCGCGCATCTATGGAAATGTCTAAGCTGGGTGATTCAGAAGCAAAAGAGTTGGCTGTTGTATTTGCCCGAAAAGTGATGGCCAGACAAATACCGAAAGAGAAAGCAGAAAGTGGATTTTATGGCCATTTTTACGAATTCGATAGCATGATCCACTCCGAGCCTTCGTGGTGCCACGGAATCGTTCCCAGCGAAAAGGGTGTTGAATTTGGGGCCGATATGGGTGGAATTTATCCCAACTATCTGATGCCTGTTATCGATCTGCTGCAAGTCAATCCGGGACATACCGATGCTTCAAAATGGAAAAAAACTAAAAGAAATCGCTTACAGAAACCTGCAATGGCTGGCCGGATTGAACAGTGGAATTACCAATGAAAATTTGAAACAGGGATGTGTTATTTTTAGCACCGATATTCCGGAAGGTGCAGCATTGCCGGCAAGCATGATGTGTGGAGTCGGAAGCCGGTGGGCAGGAACCTGGTTTCAGACACGTGGTGTAATTTGCAATGGATTTTCAACCGGTGAACAATTTAAATACGATACCGAACCAAAGAAAGTAAACGATGGTCCGTTTTCGTTAACCGACGAAGATTGGATTCCTCACAGCGCAGGCTGGCTAACAGGTTTGATGCGACTGTAACGAGTCTTGATTATTTGAATCTTGAATATTAGAGAAAACTTGAAAATTCAATATTAAATATTGGTTGTTGGATATTTTAAAATTATGGGAATGAATGAAAAGAAAATTTTAATGCTGTTTATTTTTATCGTATTGGGTCTTGTGTCAAAGGCTCAACCTTGGAAAGACCATGGCCGGATTCAGGTATCAACTATCAATCAGCATTACCTATCACATCAGGATGGAACTCCATTTTTCTGGCTCGCCGATACGGCATGGGAAATGCTTCATCGCCTAAACCGAGAAGAGATAGAAATCTATCTCGAAAACCGTAAAGCGAAAGGATTCAATGTTATTCAAACTGTAGTTATAAGTGAATTCATTCACATGGATAAAGTAACCAATTATTATGGCGATAGTATTTTTGCGAATGAAAATCCAGAGAAACCTTTGCAAACAACGGGTAACAATACTGAAAACGATAAGGAATACGACTTTTGGGATCATATTGATTTTGCCGTTAAAACAGCCGAAAAAAAAGGACTTTACCTTGCCTTAATGCCAAGCTGGGGCGAGTGGGTGACTCCTCGAACCGACAAAGCCCTCTTCAACACCAACGAACAAGCATACACTTACGGTTGGTTTTTAGGTAAACGTTACCGAAATAGTCCTAACCTGATCTGGATTTTAGGAGGCGACCGACACCCTGACGAACGCAAAAATGGAATTGAATTGTGGAGGGCAATGGCTGAAGGCATAGCCGACGGAACAAACAATACGAAAAAGATAGATGGAAAGGCTGATTATTCAACTACACTCATGACACATCATTCCTTTAATTCGTCTTCTAGCTGGTTTCATCAGGATAAATGGATTGATTTTCACACCTGGGGATCTTACCACGCTGAAGTTAACAACACGAAATCCTACTTAGCAGCAATTTCTGACTGGAATTTACACAATCCGAAACCCACAATCAATTCAGAGCCTTGTTACGAAGGACATGGAATTAACTACGCATTAGAAGATAATGGGGTTTTCACCTCAACCGACGTAAGAATTGCCGCCTATTGGAGTGTGTTTTCTGGCTGTGCAGGGTTCACTTATGGTTGTCAGCCGATATGGCAATTCACCGATGAGACACGAAAAAAACATTCAGCACAAACATTTTATACATGGCAGGAAGGAATGGATAAGCCGGGGGCATTTCAGGTTGGGCACCTGAAAAAATTGATGGATTCGCACCCGATTACTGAAATGGCTCCAGACCAGTCGCTTATTACAGGTGGACAAGGCGATTGTGCAACTTACTCGTGTGCTATCCGGGGAAAATCGTTTGCTTACATCTACATCCCAACCGGAAATAAAACCATTGTCAAAATGGGGATCCTTTCCGGGAAAAAAGTGAAAGCTTCATGGTTTGATCCGCGTACCGGGCAAACAACTGTTATTGGGGAATTCGAAAATTCAGGAGAAAAAAGCTTTGAAGTTCCGGGAATGTCGAAAGAACTTTCCTGGCTCAGGTCGGGCCGGGGATGCGACTGGGTGCTGGTGTTAGAAAGTGTTCAGTGATCAGTTTCAGTCTTAGTAAGCAATTAAAATCATTAAACATTTAAACCATAAAACTATACAACATGAAAAAACTTAATCTTCTGCTCGTCGTTTTAATTGTTTTTATATCTGCCGGGCTAAATGCACAAACCAAATCGATTAAAAAGTTGCCGGTTTTAACCGAAGCTGCTCCTGAAAGTGTGGGCATTTCTTCGGAACGACTGGCCCGAATCGATCAAATGTGTGCGGAAGCAGTGCAAAAGAGCGATCTTCCCGGAATCGTTTCGCTGGTTGTCAGAAACGGTAAAATCGTACACTGGAAAGCCTATGGCATGGCCGATAATCAGGCCGGAAGACCGTTGAAACGCGATGATATTTTCCGCATTGCATCACAGTCGAAAGCCATCACCGCAACTGCCGTTATGATGCTTTGGGAGGAAGGTAAATTTCAGCTCGACGACCCAATTTCGAAGTACATTCCGGAGTTTAAAAATCCACGCGTACTAAAATCGTTTAAATACAGCGATACGACTTACACCAGTGAGCCGGCCAAATCGGAAATTACCATTCGCCACCTGATAACCCACACTTCGGGAATTGGTTACGGAATTATTGACGGCAATGAACAGATGAAAATGATTTACGGGAAAGCTGGAGTTACCGACCTGTTTACCACAGAGAAAATTACCATTGCCGAAAGTGTGAAAAAGCTGGCTAAACTGCCGTTGCATCACAATCCAGGCGAAAAATTTACTTACAGCGAAGGCCTTGATGTGTTGGGCTATTTCATTGAAGTGGTTTCGGGGTTGCCTTTCGACCAATTTCTGAAAACCAGAATTTTTGATCCGTTGGCGATGAACGATACCCGCTTTTATCTGCCCGAAGAAAAGGCAGGAAGACTGGTTGCCGTTCAGCAAAAAACAGATGGTAAATGGACAAAATATCCGGTCACTTTCTACGATACGGATTACCCTGTTAAAGGCGCAAAAAGCTTTTTCTCAGGTGGTGCAGGGCTTTCGAGCACCGCAAAAGATTACGCTACTTTCCTCCAAATGTATCTGAATGGCGGCGAATTAAATGGTGTTCGTTTATTGAGTCGCACCACCATTGAAGCCATAATGGGAAACCAGATTGGTGACATCTGGGGCGAGAATCCTGATAAAGTGTATGGGCTGGCATTCTCGGTGCTTACACGGAAAGGCGAAGAAAAAGGCGGAATGAACAGCGAAGGAACTTTCGAGTGGGGCGGCTATTTCAATACCCAGTATTTTGCCGATCCGAAGGAAAAAGTAATTGGCATCCTGATGAAACAAACCCAAGGCCCGGTAACCGACGAAACTGGTTGGAAATTCCGTCAACTGGTGGGTCAAAGTATTGATGACTAATCGAAATTAAAACAACTGTTCCATGAAGTATATTCTCTTATTTTTCGCCGGCCTGTTAATGATTTTCGCCGGATTTGCCCAAAAGCAAAAAGTTTGGCTTGATGCCGATACCGGCAACGAAATGGACGATTTGTATGCCATCGTGCGTTTGGTAAAAGATCCTACAATCGAACTGGTTGGGCTGAGTTCTGCCCATTTTAACAATCCGGATTTGCTGGTTTTCGAAAAATGGAATGCCTACAAATCGAAAGGCTTGAATACCGTAGCCGAAAGTCAGCGATTAAACGAACAAATCCTGAAAGCTTTAGGAAGATTGGATATTCCCCACCCCATTGGCGCCGACCGCCAGATTGGCCGTGCCTGGGGACAGCAAGATCCGCGAGATTCGAAAGCTGCACAAGCAATTATTGCTGCTGTAAAAGCCCTTCCGGAGAATGAGAAACTCGACATTCTGACCATTGGCGCCATGACCAACCTGGCTTCGGCATTGATTCTGGCTCCTGAAATCAAATCAAGAATCCGCTGTTTTGCTTTGGGTGCGCAATACGATCCAAAGACCAAAATCTGGAACAAAAACGAATTCAACATTCGTAACGACCTGAATGCATTTGACTTTCTGCTTAATCTCGAAGAACTCGACTTGACGATGATGTGCCTTCAGACAGCTTTGCCTTTGCAATTTAAACGCGAAGAAACTTACACAAAACTGGATGAAACCATTGAAGCAGAGAAAATTCTTGAAGACCGCTGGCGTGAGCAAAATCCGCAGGACGAAACCCGCGTTATGTGGGATTTGGCGTTGGTCGAATCTTATCTGAAACCCGATTTGACTAAAATCGAAACTGCCACAACTCCGCCCGAAAATATACAGCGAAAAATCAAAGCCTATATCAAAATCGACGAAAAAGCTTTGGCTGATGACTTCTGGAAAGTGCTGAAGAATAAGTTATTCAGCCTGCATCCTGAAAATCCGAATTATTTCCTGTACGATGGCAAACCAACCATCCTGGTAACTTCGGGCGAACATTACGGCGCAGTGATGAATGCCGATTTTGATTACGAAAAGTACTTGCTGACACTCAAAAAAGAAGGACTCAATTACACCCGGATTTTTCTCGGCCCGTATTCCGAAATGGGCGATAATCTGTTTGGCATCATAAATAATACGATGAATCCGAAGCCTGAAAGTTGGATAACGCCGTGGACAAAAGATCAGGCCTCCGGAAAATACGATCTAAATCGGTGGAATAACGTTTTTTTCAGTCGCCTGAAAGGGTTTGTTTCGGCAGCTTCCGAAAACGGAATTGTGGTAGAAGTCACCCTTTTTACTTCTTATTATACCAATCACCAGTGGAAAACCAGCCCGTTTAACCCAACGAATAACATTCAGCAATTCGATTCCATTTCTTTCATACAGGTCAATACCATCAACAACAGTCAGTTGATGGAAGTTCAGGAAAAATATGTCCGGAAAGTTGTTCAGGAATTGAACCCATTTGGCAATTTCTTTTTCGAAATTCAGAATGAACCCTGGGCCGACAATCCAAATTTTGTTGAGAAAATTGCCGAAACAGATACAATAACACATCCGTTTGCATGGCAAAAACTGGTTGAAACAGGAAATCCTACATCATTGGAATGGCAAAAACAAATTGCCCAAATCATTAATGAAGTAGAAACCGCGTTGCCCAACAAACACCTGATCGCACAGAATATCAGCAATTTCAGGAATATGATTGAAAATCCGGATCCAAACATTTCGATCTTCAATTTTCATTATGCCTATCCCGAGGCGGCTTCCCAAAACCTCGGGCTAAAAAAAGCAATCGGGCTCGATGAAACCGGTTTTATGCCAAAGGTCGATTTTCACTACCGCTCGCAAGCATGGAAATTTATGTTGGCTGGCGGAGCTTTGTACAACAACCTCGACTATTCGTTTATTGTTGGCAAAGAGGACGGCACACACAGCATTGATGCCGGAACGCCCGGATGGGGACATCATGAATACCGAAAGCAATTGAAAATCATGAAAGATTTCATCGAAAGTTTTGACTTCATCAGCATGAAACCCGACAATTCCATTTTGCAGGTCGTTAAAGGAAATGTGGCTGAATTTCAGGTTTTGGCTGAAACCGGAAAGCAATATGCCATTTATCTCGACAAAGGCAGTCTGGCTGAAATCAGGCTTCAACTTTCTGACGGAAATTACACTGCTGAATGGATAAATACGCTGACCGGAAGTATCGGTCGAAAAGAAAACATGACAGCAACAAGCAGATCAGCAATTGTTATTTGTCCTGAATTTCAGGAAGATATTGTACTCCGGATTGTGAAAACAAGTAATTGAAATTCATTTTGTACATTTGAATACTTTTGACCTAAAACCTTTAACACTTATGAAACGAGCCATCCCGATTAATCGGGACACAGTCGCATGATTATCAATGGCGAGTTCCATGTGGCAATTAATAATCAAATTATAAACACATGAAAACAATTATCGAACTTTTTGAAACAAGTGTTGCCAAATATCCCAATAACATTTACCTCTGGGAGAAAAAAGATGGAAAATATGCAGGAACAAGCTACAGGCAAACCCACGATCTGGTTTACAGGTTTGGAGCGGGGCTGGTTGCCATTGGCCTTCAAAAAACCGATCGTGTTGGACTTATCGCTGAAGGCCGGAATGCCTGGATCATATCTGAACTGGGCATTTTGTATGCAGGAGGAATCAATGTTCCCTTATCGGTAAAACTTGATTCCAGCAGCGAACTTAAATTCAGGCTGACGCATTCGGGCTGTAAAATGATTGTCGTTTCAAAAGCACATGCCGCAAAAATTGAAGAAATCAGGAATGAACTGCCGATGCTGGAGAAAGTAATTTACATGGACGGAAAAGAAAATCCGGCTGCCAATGATATTTCGTACAACGAAGTTATGGCCTTGGGCGATGCATATTTAAAAACAAACAAAGCTGATTTTGAAGCCATTTACAACAACATCCTGCCTGACGATATTGCCAACATTTCATATACATCAGGCACAACTGCCGATCCGAAAGGCATTATGCTTTCGCAATTAAATTACGCCAGCAATGTTGTTCAGGCAAACACCTTGCTTGATATCACCGAAGATTGGAAAACACTTGCCTATCTTCCATGGGACCATTCGTTCGCACACACCGCCTGTTTGTATTGTTTCATGTACAACGGAGCAAGCATTGCGTCGCTCGAACTGGGCAAAACTCCCACGGAAACCTTGAAGAATATCCCTAAAAATATTAAGGAAATTCAACCAAAAATACTGATGAGTGTTCCGGCGGTCGCAAAAAACTTCAGGAAAGGAATTGAAACTGGTATCAGGCAAAAAGGTCCGGTAATTGAAAAGTTGTTTAACCATGCCCTGAAAATTGCCTATAAATACAACGGAAACGGATGGGATCGCGGCAAAGGTTCCCGGATCCTTTACAAACCGCTGCTGAATTTATACGATAAAATTCTGTTCTCAAAAATACGTGAGGGATTCGGTGGCAAACTCGACCTGTTTATCGGTGGCGGAGCTTTGCTTGACATCGAGTTACAGCGATTCTTTTATGCCGTCGGGATGCCAATGTGCCAGGGTTACGGCCTTTCCGAGGCTTCACCGGTGATCTCGTCAAACGCCTTGCATGCTGTTAAATTTGGATCGTCGGGCAAGCTGGTAAAATACCTGGATTTGAAAATCTGCGATTTGGATGGCAACGAACTGCCATTGGGAGAAAAAGGTGAAATCGTAGTGAAAGGCGACAATGTAATGAAGGGTTACTGGAACAATCCCAAAGCAACGGAGGAAACGGTGAAAGACGGATGGCTGTACACCGGCGACATGGGTTACATGGACAAGGATGGATTTCTGTATGTTCTTGGCCGCTTTAAAAGTCTGCTGATCGGAAGTGATGGAGAAAAATTCAGTCCCGAAGGAATAGAAGAAGCCCTGATTGATCAGTCGCCATTCATCGATCAGTGCATGCTGTACAACAACCAGAATGCTTATACTTCAGGAATGATTGTGCCCAACATGGTGGCCATCAACCGTGAACTTGAAAAACGCGGATTCACTGCCGGAACAGAAGAAGCCCGGGCCGAAGCACTTAAAATTATTCAACAGGAAGTAGATGCCTACAAATCAGGTGGAAAATTCGAAAATTCATTTCCTGAACGTTGGTTGCCTGCCACAATCGCAGTCCTTCCTGAAGCATTTACAGAACAAAACCATCTGCTCAATTCAATGCTAAAAATGGTACGCGGAAAAATTATCGAATATTTCAAAACAGAACTTGAATTTCTATACACTCCTGAAGCAAAAAATATTCAGAATAAAATGAATATGGATGCTTTGAAAAAATGGGAGAAATAACAAT
>DAITNH010000030.1:0-4927 GCA_036834745.1 Prolixibacteraceae bacterium | reverse complement strand
CAGCGAATTATCCGGCAAAATCAATTGTTGCGCGGCCAATTTTGCCACCAGGGTTGCACCATCAACGTTCAAATGGGTATCGTCTTTTCGTCCCTCCGGAAATTTATCAGTTGGCAAAGTCCAAAGATAAATTTGTTTTGAAGCTTCATCACCCAGTGCGGTAACAGCCCCGGCAGTAAGCAACTGCAAATCAATTAAAGGAACATTCATTTCAGCGGCTACCTGCCTTACAACCACCGGATAGTTGCCATGGGTATCAGTCAAAAAACCATTTTCAAATTTCCGGCGAACGATGGAAGTAATTAAAATAGGAGTTGCGCCTTTATCACGGGTTTCACGCACAAAACGTTCCAGGTTCTTCCGGTAAGTGGTGAACGGCTCAGTGTATCGGGTCGAATCCAGAATCTTCTGATCGTTGTGTCCAAACTGAATAAACACGTAATCGCCGGTTTTCAATGAATCAGTCACCGATTTCCATCGGCCTTCAGTAATAAAACTTTTTGTACTACGGCCATTCACTGCCCGGTTTTTAATTTCAACTGATGAATCAACAAATGCGTTAAAAACCTGACACCAGCCGGTTTCAGGGGCTACTTCCGCTTTTTTATTTGCCATTGTGGAATCGCCGATGGTAAAAACGGTGATTCGGTTTTCTGACATATTTTGAGCAACACCAATTTTGGCAATTCCGGTCAAAATAATGATGTAACAAATAATTGATTTATACATGCGGTTCATTTTGAATTCTCTTTTAGTTGTTAAAACTTTTATCGTTAATTCTATTCCGTCCGAAAATTGATTAATGCCTTGAAAACCTCATAGCGCGAACGGTATTCCATTTTCCTTTTCAACCCAGGGCGACACTCCTTCGTCGTTTGCCCTGGGCTACCAATATTTCGCCCATACTGGGCTAAATCCCAATCTGCATCAAACAACACCCCACGAAGCTATCATATTCTATTTCAACAATATTGTGGGAATTTTCATCTCCTATTTTTCAAATTGAACCACATTTTTCGGAACTTCTTTCCCTACAACCAATTGGGTTTCAGGATTGGTAATTCCAACATTTTTCAGGTCAGTTGCACCTGTTTGCGAACCTGAGACTTTTATCAGCGGCAACCCTTCCGGAGAAATAAGTCCGTCGATGGAAACATTTGAACTATTTTGAAGATCAATTACAGGGTGGTGTTTGGTTTTCAGGTTCAGATTTTTGATTTTAACCTGATCGGCGTCAATGCACACAAGGCCATAATCAGCTTCCATTTTAATGTTGGTGAGTTCAACATTTTCAAGCTTCATTTCGGGCAACCCTTGCAGGAATATTCCTGTCATTGCGCCTTTGCAATTTACATCGCGGATGAAAATATTTTTGAACTGAGGTGTCTCCTCGGTAACCGGCAGCAATGCAGGTGCTTGCCCATCTTCTCCGGCATCCAGATCTTCCGAAGCCGACCTTCCGCTGTAATAAAGATTAAACGAAATGGCCTGAGTCGGAATATTCATCATTTCGATATTTGAAATATAAATATTCTCGACTACCCCACCCCGTCCGCGATTGCTTTTAAATCGCAAACCAACATCGGTTCCGATAAAAGTGCAGTTGGAAACATGAAGATTCTTTACTCCGCTTGACATTTCGCTGCCAACAGTTACGCCGCCATGACCATGAAAAACAATACAGTTCTTTACAATCAGGTTTTCGTTGGGCATTTTACGGTCGCGTCCATCTTTGTCTTTGCCCGATTTAATGCAAATGGCATCGTCACCCACATCAAAACTACAGTCGTGAATAATGCTGTTTTTGCATGATTCGATATCAATTCCATCGCCATTTTGTGAAAACCATGGATTGCGAACGGTGGTATTTCTCATCGTAAAATTTTCGCACATTAGCGGATGAATGTTCCATGCCGGAGAATTCTGAAAAGTTGGTCCGTCAATCAAAACTTTTTTGCACGAGATAAGACTGACCATCACAGGGCGCAGAAAATCGCGAATCTTTTCAAATTCCGCTTTGGTTTTCAAGGAGCGGGGAACATTCATTTCAGCCTTTTTTTCGCCATCACGGAACTGTTGAGACGGATACCAGGTTTTACCATTTTCACTTACTATTCCACCTGAAGTGATCAGTTTTCTCCATTGCGATTCTGTCAGTTTTTCTTTTTTAACGGCACGCCATGCATCACCCGAACCATCGAAAATCCCTTTTCCGGTTATTGCAATGTTGTCTAGATTACGTCCATTAATTGGCGAAGTGCAGCGAAAAGTGTTGAATCCTTCGAAACTGGTTTCAACCAACGGGTACAAATCCTTGTTGGTACTAAAAATCACCATTGCTCCAATTTCGGTGTAAAGCTCAATGTTACTTTTTAGGGTGATTGGCCCTGTAAGCCAGGTTCCGCGCGGAATGATGACACGGCCACCACCTTTTTTTGAAACAGCCTCAATGGCATCTGTAAATGCTTGCGAACAAAGCTCCTGACCGCCATTTTGTGCTCCGAAATCGGTAATCGAAACCGAATTTTTCGGGATTACCGGCTCCTGAACACGAGGCATTTGAAACTCTATTCCTTTGTACAAATCTTCAGTTTGTCCTTTTTGGGCTGCAGACTGCGAAATAGCACAGGCTGAAAGCAGAATTGCGGTTACCAGCGTGAACGTTGTTTTTAGTAAGTTCATATCTTTTGATTTATGATTTCTAATTTGTTATTGATGATTGAAAATTTGTCATTTATAGTCAATAAATTGTCATTAAGTCATTCATTGTAAAAGTGTTTCATTTTTTTTTTGCCACTTCGATCAAATGAACACTGCCTACTGCGACTGAACACTTAAATTCACTAAGACTCCCTTCGATACGCTTTCCTTCGACTGCTTCGCGCTCAGGAAGCACGCTACTCAGGGAGCGGCATTTCGGACTTCCGTCTCCGGTCTTCCGACTTCTTTTTACTTGTGTTTTACCACCCATTCGCCCAAAATATTTTCAGGTGTGTAGGCCGCTGCTTCTGCATCGCTTAACTGATGCGACCAGCCAACCCTTTTTTCTATGGATGCTCCTTTTCCTGTATTTTTATATTCAGCAAAAAAACATGTTTTCTCATTATCCGCTTTTCCCCAGTTGTGCCAACCTTCAGGTTTGATCATGCCTCCCAACTCACAACGCAAAAAGGCTGATTTTCCGAATGGTCTCCACGGACGACCCAAATAGAACGAAGCTTCCGGAGCATCGCCGGTAATCTTGCAATCGAGGAAAACGAAGCCATAAGCGGTTCCCTCGTTGGTAGATGGCGCGGTCACAAAACCATGGTCTTTGCAAACGATGGTGCAGCGATCGAACACTGCGGTTGACCAGCCGAAAATAAAATCGACGGTTCCTTCAATGATACAATCGCGGTAATACTGGCGGCTCTTTTCACCGTGCGGGTAAAGCGTATCCTGAAATCCGGAGAAACGGCAGTTGATAAAAGCCACCATGTCGCCGTCAATGCGCACAGCCACGGCCTGACCAACAAGTCCGGATGAATTTTCGAAGGTGATATTTTCGGCACGAAAGCCATCTCCAAAAACAAAAAAGGATGTTGAACCGGTTGTTCCGACTTCTTCGCCAAAACGGTTTTTCTTTTGGGCAAAATCATCGTATGTCAGAATGGTCTGATCACGATCTTCACCTATAAAAACCACATTGGTTTTGCTTCCGGCCAGCACCAGTTTCTCTTTGTAGGTTCCTTTTTTAATAAAAATCCGCGTTTCGTTTTTTCTGAAATCGGGAACGGCATTGATGGCTTCCTGAACCGTGATAAAATCACCGGTTCCATTAGTGGCAACGACAAAATTGAAGTCGGAGGCAAATGCAGAACAAGCCAAAACCATTACAAATACAAAACATCCAATTTGTTTTAAATATTTTACCATCATTTTCGTCATTTTTATTTAATAATCATTTTCGTCATTCCGTACGAAAAAAGATCAACTCTTTTTTTATCATTTTCTCGCGGACGGTCTCTCAACTTTCATTTTACCCGGGGTTGAAACCCCGGGCTAATGATGTTTTAACCTTTTACGGTAACTTCCAGCAACATGCTCCCTTCAACTGCTTCACGCTTAGGAAGCCTCGCTTCGTATATGTCTTCAGACTTCGGTCTTCCGTCTCCGGACTTTGGTCTTCCGACTTTATTATTTCTCAATCCTGAACCAATCGATATCGGCTGATCCGGCATCGTTGATAATTCCGTTTCGGAGGGCATAAAAGCCAACTTTGGCGCCAATCCATTTGCCTTCACGGGCTTTGAATGTGCTGCCCAAAGTCGTAAATGTTTCTCCGTCGGTGCTGTAACTAAAATTGCACTCAGCACCTTTCTGAACCTGAACACGGAAATAAATCGTATTTGATTCTACTGGTCGAGCCATCGATAATTCCTCTTTTCCGCCTTTGTCAGCTTGTTTGCAGGTGGCCGACTCAACCGCCAACTTTCCGTTTTCCCGCTTGATTGAAATTCTGCCATAGTCCAGCCCCATCACTATCAAACCAATTTCTTCGCCGTCGAAACGGGCATCGAAAGTTAGTTTGGCAGTTGCTGTAAATTCAGAAGCAGGAAACTTCTGCAAAAGCATATTTGAAACATTCCAAAGATTGACCGCATCGGCTGGACGCGGAATACAATTCAGTCTGAAAAAGCCCAGATTTCCGGAAGTAAATCCCCAAGCAGTGTGATAATTTGCGTGCCACTGCCATTGTAGGCCCAGCTCGCTTCCGTTGAATTCATCACTTTCGGGAGGCGTTGCTTTTGGATAAGATTTACCAACATTTGGTTTTTTATAAGTACGAACCGGGTCGCCACAACCATCATTCTCGGCATCCACACCAATCACCGGCCAGTCGTTTACCCATTTCATCGGGTTCAGATGGACCACCCTTCCATAAGCG
>DAITNH010000029.1:0-27832 GCA_036834745.1 Prolixibacteraceae bacterium | reverse complement strand
TATTCAATTCATCAATCATCACCGGAAAAATATCTTTGTGTGCGTTCTTCCCCAGAAAAATATCTAAGTGACTATAAGTGTCATACACATGTATTTTGTGAAATCCGGGTTTCAGGGCACTGAAATATTCATAGGAATTCACCTGACTTTCACTCCGGAAACATTTGTTGAGCTTTCCGGCAAAAAAGACAAAACGCGCATCGGTTGCCGGAATTCTATCGGCGTAGTGTTTGGCGCCATCCACCGAAACCAATGAACCGTTGTGCACGCCTTTCCGGATGTGTCTGAAAAAATGTACCGGCACTGGTCCAAATTCATTTCTGATCCAGTCCATGGTTTCCTCGCTGAGGTTTTCCAACTCCCACAATGCCGGAAAGCCTGCGCCATAAGTAAAACTTACAAATTTTCCGACGTTGGTATCTTTTTCGAAATGGGTGGCAAGTACCAAAGCCCTGAAAAATTTCGAACGTAAATCCGGAGCCTCGTCGCCCCAGCGCGGATTGAGGTAATCGGTGATCAGACCGGCAATTTCCAGAACGACATCTAACTTAACACGAGACCATGAAGGCACGACCGGATGGAGTGAAACTGCATTGGTTATGATTGTTTTTACCTGAGGAACCAAACCTTCAACCGCTGAAATCATAAAACTGGTGGAACCCTGGCAATGAATAATGGCTTTGCAGGATGCTGAACCACTTACTTCGCACACTTTTTGAATAGCAGCCGGATGATCATTTTTTGCCACCACATCCAAATCCCATTTATTGGCCGGAAATTCAGTACTTGCACGCCAGTTTTCCAAAAACACGTCGTAACCGGCATCGGCAAGCATATCCAAAATGTTTACTTCGTTCGGTGGATTAAAAATATTGGCCCGAACGCCTGCACCGTGCACCAGCATTACAGGTCCGCGATGTTTGAAATGACCGTGTTTTAACCGCCACAAATTGCATTCGAATCCATCGAAGGCTTTAAAAGGAATAATATCAAACTGATGCTTTAACATATTTGATGGTTTGCCCCCCGGCTTTAATTGGGTTGATTACCCGCTCGTAAAATCTCAAATAGGTGGCTCTGGAATTCAGCACCGCATCTTTTTGGTTGACGATACCAATTTTATCACCGATAATCAGGCAGCCTTCGGTATCGCTGATGGTATTTCCCCAGTGAATTAAAATGAACTCGAAGTCCGGTACGTTTTGAATCCAAATCATATCGTGGTTGTAGGTTTTCGAAAAACGCGGTGAAAAGCGGGTTGCCAAAGGGTAGGTTCCATAAGGAATGCAGGTTTCGCCTTTAATTTTGGTTGTGCGAAAAGCATCTTCGATACTAAAGCAAAAATATTCGCCATTAATGTACACCCGGCTTATTTCGCAATCGGGATGGTGCAGGAAACGTTCTACTTTGATTAATGCCATGATTTTGAATTTTACGATTGAATTATTTACGATTTTGAAATCCTGTCAATATGAAATTTGTTTAGCCTTGTTTCTTTTCTTTGTCATCGGAAGTTGGTGTAGCAACCGAACCTCGTAATTTCATCAGTTTATTCAGTAAGTCGAACCAGAAAGGAGCGCCCATTGAAAGTGCTATGGCAGTAATTATCCATCCCAGCAATGATTTGAAAAGCGAACCAAAAAGTCCGGATTTACGGTCATAGTCTTCCCATTCCAGCCCAAGTGAATGATGAATACTTTTGATATCTTTTTGAATCAGTGATTCAGCTTGGTTTAGTAAAGTATCCCTTCGTGATTTTAGAAGCTTGTAATTTTCGAGTTCCAACGAATCTTTCAGAATATCGTTTGTAGAATTCGCATGGATGGTGGAGTCAGTTTTCTGAATCGTGACCATCGCTTTTTTGTATTCTATTTTCTTTTCCTTCAGCTTTATATCCAAATCGGGGTGAGCCTGAACAAAAGCATTTGCCTGCTGAACAAGCTGTTCCCTCAGTTTAGGATCTCTTTCAAGTTTATCGACAATTTTCATGGTATCGACATTGAATACAATGGCAATGGACAATCCCACAAAAAATAAAATAAATTGAGTATGTTTTTTATACCAGCTCGAAGCCCGATCCATGGTTTCATTGAACCAACTTTCCAAATGGTGCCTAAATTTTCCAATATCACCATCGGCATCGGCCCAAATAGATTTCAGAAAACTCAGTGTTTCATCACTTATTTTATTATTTCCCCAGTTGGTGGCACTTTGATCCAATGCTTTTTGAATCAGCGAATTGATATCATCACCCGGTTTAACGTCGTTACCCCGAAGCAGATCGACAATCACCTTCGAGAAAGTCGTACTGTTAATGTACGCCGGTTTTTTTCGGCTGTTGTCTTCGCCCAGAAACTTAATCAGTGGGTGTCGGTAAAATTCACCCGAAGTCGAATTTACTTTTCCTCCGTTCCCCGATTTTTTAAACAAATAAAAAACACTGGTAAATCTGTTGTTGAATTTATTCTCATCCTCAAGCATCCGAAATATGGCCCGTTCTAATATTTTAGCCCTAAATCCAAAATTCGAAGCAATAATTTCCTGAATAATAGTAGCCAGCAAACTATAAAGCAGGTAAATGAAAACCAGCCCGATGACAATATCTAAGATTCCGGAGTTAATCATATCCGATTTGTTTTAGCCCAATCTATTCTGTGTCTCCTTATTTTTTATGCAGCTTTTCTGTAAGCCATCAAGGCTTAAAATTGCCAGAATCGACCCATTCGTTTTTGAGCAGCGACCACCAATCTACTGCAAGGCCTTTCAGTACATATTCGTATGGAAGCCAGCCGTAGCCATTATCGCCCCAATCTGTTCCCCACGAGTTTCTGATAAGCAGTGCACCAGTGGTTTCCAAACTACCAACAGTTGTATTTTTGATTTTCATTTTGTCATCGTAACCGGCTGCAATAATGGCATGTCCACCTTCAATTTTATCACCTTTGGTCGGGTAGGGGATTTTGCCATCGTTGTTGCCAGCCTGCTCGATGGAACTGTAAACTGTAAACCCGAACATAGAAGGAAGTCCGGCGGCAAGGTTTGTCTTGATGCGGTTTAGTAACTGCTCCCGGGTTGTTCCTGAAGGGTCGAGCCGGTAGTAGCTCATGGGTTGATAGTTCTGGGCAAAGGCGTAGCAGAATGCAGTTGGTTCCTTGTCGAAATTGGCAATGTCATAAGGCCAGTATTCTTCGGGTGGAATGCCAAAAAGTACCAATGCGCCCATGGTGGTCCGCAGAAATGCGCCGGTATCTCCTTTTTCGTGCATGAGGTTGCGGGTAGCTTTGTAGAGGAACAAACGCGAAGCGTCGATGTGTTTTCCAAAGGCGCGGCGTTCAAAATATTCGACCAACCCAACGCCGGCATTTGCTGTACATGAACCGATTGAACCCTGGTCTTCGATAGGCGGAAACCAACTGAGCAGAGAAACCGATTTAGGAATTGTGGCTTTTGCCGCAACCGATGCACCGGCTTTCGAAAGCATTTCCTTAATTGAATCAGTCTGTCCGAGCCCTTTCAGGCGGGTAGATACATTTTCCTGCTCAACGGTGAGATCCCTGAAATCAGGAAAATCTGGCAGCCATCCCAATGCCAGTCTTCTGCGAATAAATGCACTCATTGTAACCTCCTTTGTTTAAAAAGTTATAACCATCGTTGATAATTGTAATTCACGAAAGTTAAAGAGATGGGTAATACATGTCAATAGCACGAAAGTGTCATATTGAGCTTATGATTCTTCACACTTTGAACAATAACAATGGAGGGTTGTTGGAAATTATATCGTCGTTGGAGTCAAAAAAGGTGGGGTTCAACTTCTGCGTTTACGGTATAAAAAAAAGAAATAAACGAAAATAACAGCAAGTGCAAGAATCCAGGCTCCCCAGCCAATGCCCCAACCCCAGGTGTAATCGTTCATCATTTTTTTAGTTTTTAGATAATTAGTTATGCTTTTCAGATTTCAAATCAGATTGAATTTCCTGATGTAAAGGTGAAACCATTCATTATAAGATTCGTTACATAAATCTGTCTGGAATTTACATGATTCACACATTTAAAATTAAATATTATGGGACTGAAAGATCTTTTTAAAAGCCTGGCAAGTTCGCCCACTGTTTTGCCTTATTTGCTGCACATTCCAAATGGCAATACCGATGATCCTGAAGGTTTGGCCGGAGAGTTTGAGCCGCAGCAGCATTACTTTACAGTGAGGGTAAACGAAATGTTTCTTTCTGAAAAGCGCAAGTGGATGAAGGAAATTGAACCTATGGTAGTTTGTTTGACCAGCTATGTTTACGGCGAGCAGGAAATTGACAATCCGTTTATCGTTGGCCGGAGCCTGATTGAAACTAAAATGCAGAACATTCCGGATGGAATGGTATTTCATGACACCAGGGTGGCTGGTATCCATCCGTTTTCGGGTGGCAGGTTGATTGTCAGCATTGCATTGTGCCACTCTGTGACAAAAGATTACCTGTCGGATTCTCTCGAATTTATAGAAAAGGTTTCCGGTGTATTCAATGAGAATATCACTTCATTGATTGGCAACTACACGAAAATTGCCAATGTGGTAATTGGTGGTATCGACAAATTGTTCGACTCAAATGCGGTAAAACCACTTTTTGGCTTTAGAAAAGAGTTTGATCAGGATGCAAATGATCATTTTTCACCTGGTTATTATGTAATGATCGATAAGTCGGATGCCAAATGGAATGCAGCCGATTTTTTTGTGAAGGGAAACCGGCTCTTCTATGGAGGGAATGTGGATACTGCGAAAGAATTCAGGCAAGACGAATATGTACTGTTTAGTGTCACCCGTTCCGATGAAAGGAGCGATACAAAGTTATTGCCGGTCTATCAATCGTACAAAAAAATACTGGATGTTTTAAAGGTAAATGAAGTGACGCAGGATACAAAAGATAAAGTGAAAGATATGCTGCGGGTGCTGAACATTGAAATGCAGCAAAGCCCCGACCTTACGCAACCTCAGGCAAAAAAACTCATAGAGAAATACATTGATGATGTCGGCAAAATGATTGAACCCAAATTTAACTGGGGAGTAAAATCTGTGGTAAAGAATGATTTCTGGAGTGATATGGACGCGAAAATCATGAATATTTAGAATAAACAACCGAAAATGGCAAATTACATCAATATTAAGATCAACATTGAGCAGGGGGGAATCTGTTTTACCAAAGATGAACTTCCGGCTCCCCGTTCACCTTTCCAGATTGACGACGATGATACCAAGGCCAATAATATCAGGGTCGAACTGGGAATTGCCAAGGTTTTTCACAAAGTGCTCAATCTAATCAAAACTGAACGTGAATTATTTCAGAAAGAGGATTTTGAGCTGCTGGGCGAGATGCTATCCAAGATAATGTTCGGCCGTATCAATAACAACGATGATATCAGGAACTTTATAATGAAGATAGTGGAGCAGTCGCTTGAAATTAATAACAGTTCGAGTAAAACCATTTGCCGCATTTTTCTGGAGTTTGATCAGAAATCGGGTGTAGCCATGTTGCCCTGGGAATACATCCTTTACAAAACCCGTAGTCTTGATGTTGCCAAATCAATTTATCTTTCCGCCAATCTAAAAAGCCGTTTTCACCTGATGCGTCGGGTAAAAGACAACAATTATGAAGGTCCGTTATCCGATAGGCTATTCGTTATCGTGCTGGTCAATGTTGCCGGCAACGCCGATGTGGAACCTCAGATTGACAGCCGGACCGGGGAACTGAAAACAATAGAGAAAACATTTAAGACTTTGCAGGATAAGTTTCCTGACAAATTGGTTGTTGAATATATTGAATCAACTCCTTTCAATAAAATAAAGCAGGAAGTAGAAGATATCTATAAAAAATGGGAAACAGATTATCAGCAAAAACCCAACTATGTAATACATTATCTTGGGCATTCGATGTTGGATGAACAGGTTGGAAAATTGGTTACACTATCGGCCGAAACAGGGAAGCCGGACTGGGTGGAGGATAAAAAATTTGCTGCTATTTTCAATGAGGAGAAATTGAATATCGTGCAACCTTGCTTGGTTTGTTTTCAGTCGTGCGACAGTGCAAAAATCGGCAGTTTCAACGATATCCTCCGTGGGGTAGCCTATGAGTTTACCAAGATCAATATTCCGGCTGTAATAGGAATGCAGAATGAAATAAATACCGCTTATTCCTGTGCATTTTTCGACCGTTTTTACGAAAATATCCTGAATGCAAAAGATGTGGCAGAAGCGGTCACCGCCGGAAGGGATTACCTCGGAAGGGAATACAACGATACCGATGCTTACATCAACAACTCATTTGGGAGCCCTGTTCTTTTTATAACCACCAAAGAGCCGATCCAGATTTTACAGCCAACCGCAGAACCGTTAAAAATGGTAAAAACTGCTGACGCAAGGCCTGAAATGAATATGAACATCAGGAATGCAGCTATGATGGACAGGATTAGCAGCAATTCAAACATGAATGAAAATAAAACCGCATCCATTTACCTGCCGGATAATGATGACACTTTATACCGCTCTGTGAAAACGGTGCAGTCAGATCTTAATCCGGTCTCCGGGGCGCAACGGATAATTGATCCAAAGGATACGTCATCGCCAAATATTCAACCTAAAAATACAGATGAATGATTACTAAACACGATATTGCCGCTGTTTTTTCAGCTGCTTATGCCAGGGCGTCCCTGCGCGACGATTGTGATATGCGCATGGTGGCCGATTTGTTTGAAAGCGTCAAAGTACAACTGGATATCTCCGACCCATACGAAACCTGGGATTTTATCATTATCGACAGCATGAAATTTGATAATGACCTCTCGGTTGAGTTGCTTTCGGACCTGAAGGAAAGCTATTTTAATTTATTGATTGAGAAGCTCCTGTCGTATCTGGATTCAAAATATTCAAACGATCCTGATGGTGCTTTAGATTATTGGGAACAGGCCTGTGCCGAAGCAGCCATATATTGCAGGGAAGATATTCTATGCATGTTGTGCTTTCACCAACAAAAGCGGGGAATGGATAGCAAAGTTCTTGCCCGATACTCAAAAATTACGAAGCTGATGCAGGAAAGCCGTTGGGCCGATACTGTTCCGTTTTACGAAGAGATTGCCGCAAATACCGAATTTCCAAACAAAATACGTGCTTTTGCTGAAATAGTAATTTTCCAGATCATCATTTATCATTACCTCGAATTTACGAAAGCACCAAAGCACATCGAAAATGCCGAAGCTTTATTGCCCGATCATTTTTTGATTAAGCGAAGTTGGGCCGAATATTATCTGAAAAACGGCGAGACAGAAAAGTCACGCAATTATTTTCTGCAGGTGATAGCCATGAAGCCGGGTGACTATGCCACTTTTAACCTTATCGGTGATTCTTTCATGGTCGAAAATAAACTGGAAAGTGCTGAATCGTGGTACAATGATGCATTGCGTAATAATATTCTGCAACCAGATTCTTTTCGGAGATTGGCCATTCTGTATGGAATAAAAACTTGGTTCACGGATAAATGGTATCGAATTGAAGAATTGGTCCGGATGATGGGAAAAAGGCCAAAGTTCCGGAATTATAATCAGCTCGTTGAAAAAGGACTTGCTGATGTTGATTGCTTTAAGGACTTTCAATTGTACCATATTTACAGAATAATTGCTGATTCATGTATTGGTGCCGATGATACAGTGAAAGCCGAGGAATGGTATATAAAAGCACAAACCCTTTATCCTGAAACGGCAACAGCTTATATTGATTTGGCTTACCTAAAGCTGCACCTGAAGCAGATGGAACAAGCGAAAGAGTTGTTTTTAATGGCAATGGAAGTTGACAAGGATAATTTTGAGGTATATTGGGGACTGGCATACTACTACCAACTTCAGGAACAAAAAAAAGAAGCACTTGACTGTTACACAAAATGCTTCCTGTTACGCCCTCACTGGGAAGATATGATCAATAATTTTATCGGGAATCTATATTATTCGGTCAGAGAATATGACGAGGCAATTACCTATTACCGGAAGGCTGTGGGCAGTAACGGCCAGTATCCGGTTTTCACCAAAAACCTTGCGGGAGCTTTTCAAATGCAGGCAGATCAGTTGTATGGCAAACAGGATTATACGGCTGCCGAAAAATTGTATATTGAAGCTGCCAGTACCGATAATGATCCGAACAGATGGAACACACTTGGCAATTTCTATTTCGACCTGAAGCGCTGGAACGATGCTGCCGATAATTATAAAAAGGCACTGGCAATAAAAAAAGATCCGGTTTATTTCGAAAATTGCGGATTGGCTTATGAAAGGAACGGGAATTTTGACGAGGCTGAAAAATACTATCTGGAAGCGCTTGAAGTTGATCCTGAATCAGCAAAGTTGTTTAACCGGCTCGGCGTTTTTTACCACGACCAAACTGAATATGACAAATCGATAGGTTATTACCTGAAAGCTCTTGAACGTGAGCCTCAAAATTTACTTTTCATTGAAAACCTTGCGCTCGCATATTCAATGAAAAATGATTACCGGGCTTCGATTGAAACATATGAGAAATTTTTGCTGATAAGTCCGGAAAATGCAAGGGTTTTGAATGCGATGGGAGTTATTTATTACAATCAGCAGCAGTATGAATCTGCCATTGAGATGTACCGCAAGGCAAATGAAATTGAACAGGGTAATTTCTTATTCCTCAAAAATCTTGGATTGGCTTTTCGCGTTTCCGGACGCATTGATGAAGCAATAGAAACTTATAAAAAGGCTATTGAGATCAATAATGAAGATTTCATCGTCTGGAACGAACTTGGTATTTTAAGCTACGACAGTTATGATTATGAAAATGCCATTGAATACTATCAGAAAGCGATCGAACTCAAACCCGATGATCCTGTATTGTACTCAAATCTGGCAATGGTATTCAATGCTCAGGGCAAAACAGATGAAGCATTGAAAGTTACGTCCAATAAATAGAAATATACCAAAACTGATACTTAGAAAAAGCTTTCTGTCTTCTTTTAATAGTTGTAATATTTGATCGGTTTTTTTGTTCATAATTCTTAAATAAATTCTTCTCATGAAAAATCGGCTCCATAACGAATAGTGTGGATAATTAACTCACCCCGAAGTCCGCAAGCGGCCTTCCCCCCTCTTTTCATCAAATCCTTCAAATGATACCGTAATTCAACCATTTTTAAATGTTATAGTCCTTCTTACAGTATGTTTGCTAATTTTGTAATTGCTTTAATAAAACTAACTGAAGATTGACCATGAAGTTTCTCCTATTGGCTTTTTGCCTGGCTTTCCTTTATTTATTTTCGACTGCTCAGCCGTTACGCATCAATGAAGTAATGAGTTCAAACGGAGGAGCTTTGACCGACAGCGATGGCGAAACTTCTGATTGGATCGAATTTTTCAATGCAGGAACTACTTCCGTCAACCTGAAGGATTTTGGTTTGTCGGATAAAAAAGCTCAGCCGTTTCTGTGGCTTTTCCCAGACTATACAGTTAATCCCGGCGAATACCTGCTTGTTTTTGCTTCAGGAAAAGACCGCCGTGAATTGCCGGTGAACTGGAATACAATTGTATCTCAGGGCGATGATTGGAAATACCTTGTTCCAACAACAGAACCGACAACCAATTGGCGATTGTCCGGTTTCGCTGATACTAACTGGCAAACCGGAAAAAGTGGTTTTGGGCAGGGTGATAACGATGATGCAACGGTGGTCACAGTTCCCAGATCTATCTTTCTGCGAAAAAAAATCAACATCACAAATGCGGCGTCTGTAAGGCAACTGGTGTTGCACATGGATTACGATGATGGTTTTGTGGCTTATCTGAACGGAGTGGAAATTGCCCGTTCTCAAATGTTGGGAAAAGGTGCTTTGCCGCGATTCGACGAGACGGCTTCCGGTCAGCACGAAGCTTTAATGTATCAAAACCAGGCGCCTGAAAAGTTCCTGATCAGCAATCCTGCAGGTATCCTGAAAACCGGAGAAAATGTACTTGCCATACAGGTACACAATATCAATACAACTTCTTCCGATTTATCGGCAATTCCGTTTTTGTCGGTAGAAACCATCGAGAAACCTGCAAATCCAAGGATTGTTGAAATTTTAAAACTCGGATCAAATGAACTTCATACCAACTTCAAGATAAGTGCTGACGGAGAGTCAATTTATCTGACAAATCCTTCGGGCGCTTTGGCCGATAGTGTCAGGGTTGGCGCTTTAAAGACCAATTATTCGTATGGCCGTACTTTAAACGATCCAACCGTTTGGAACGCTTTCGACACTTCCACGCCGGTGCAAATAAATTCAGGAGACGGGGTTTCAGGAGAAGATCCTGGGAAGCCGGTTTTTAGTTTGCCGGGTGGTATCTATTCAACTGCCATGAAAATATATATGACTGCCCCCACCACAAATGATACGATTTATTACACGACCGATGGTTCTGTTCCAACCCGGTCATCATTGAAAGCTGTTCGCGAAATTGACATTCCAACTTCAAAAGTTGTCAGGGCACGAATTTTAAAAGCAGGCATGTTGCCGGGCGAAACGGTTACCAATTCATACATTATCTACGGAAATAAAAAAATGCCGGTTGTTTCGATATCAATGAACCCTGCCGATTTGTGGGACTATAACACCGGAATTTATGTAATGGGACCCAATGCCGAGACAAAGAATCCAAATTTTGGAGCCAACTTCTGGATGGATTGGGAAAAGGCAGCACATTTTGAACTGATGGAAACGACCGGTAACAAAGTGATTGATGTGGATGCCGGAGTGAAAATTTATGGAAACTGGTCGCGGGCCAATGCGCAGAAGTCGATGGCTTTTTACTGCCGCAAAGCATACGGCACTGAAGAGATGAAATACAAAATATTCAATGAACGGCCTTTCGACAAGTTCAAAAACCTTGTTCTTCGTAACTCCGGAAACGACTGGAACAATACCATGTTTCGCGATGGCTTGATGACAGGTATGACGCTCGGGTTGGATGTTGACCAGCAGGCTTTCCGCCCGGCAACTATTTTCCTGAATGGCGAATACTGGGGCATTCTTAATATGCGTGAAAAAGTGAACGAACATTTTATCGCTGCCAACCATGATGTCGATCCGGATGCGGTTATATTGATGGAAAATAACGGATCCGCGATAAACGGAAGTGCTGATGAATGGTGGAGCCTTTATTCTTTTATTGAAAATAATAGCTTAAGCCTACAGGCTAACTACGATCATGTGGTTTCGAAAATAGAGCTTGGCAATTACATTGATTACACAGCTTCCCAGATTTTTTACGCAAATCACGACTGGCCCGGAAACAACATCAAATACTGGAAAACAACCGATCCTGCAAGCCGCTGGCGCTGGATCATGTTTGATACCGATTTTGGTATGGGCATCTGGAATACACCTGCCAGTAAAAACTCGATCGAAATTGTTACCGCTACCAATGGCACCGAGTGGCACAATCAACCTTGGTCAACGCTGATGTTGCGCAAGATGCTCGAAAATACAGGATTCAGCAATCAGTTTGTGAACCGGTTTGCCGATTTGATGAATACTACTTTCCTGCCTGAGCGGATAAACAAGGCAATTGATTTGAAACGTGATGCAATTTCAGACGAAATGACCAGCCATTCAAATAAATGGTATGGACCGTCACACAGTGATTGGCTTTGGAACGTTCAGATGATGAAAAATTTTGCAACTGACCGGCCGTATTATATGTTTACCCACCTTCAGCAGAAGTTTAAGTTTCAAATTCCTCAGCGGATTACAGTACTTGCTGATTCTTTGGCCGGTTCAGTACAGTTAAATTCATTAAAACTGACTAAATTTCCATGGAGCGGTGCTTATTTTCAGGAGGTTCCGGTTACGCTCACTGCCATTCCGAAAGCTGGTCACCGGTTTCTGAAATGGGAGGGTGTTACCACCAACAGCAGTTCAATTAGCATCACCATCAATCCAAAGGCTTTGATGCAAATAAGAGCTGTATTCGAGAGCGATGGCAGTCATTACGACGACATTGTGATCAACGAAGTCAGCTTTAACAACAATGCCACAGCTGATCCGGGCGACTGGATCGAACTGGTCAACAAGGGTGGATTCGACATCGACATCTCAGGTTGGCAGGTAACCGATTCTGATCCCAATCATCAGTTTGTTTTTGCGGCCAATACAATCATAAAAGCCAACGAATACCTGGTGATTGCCAACGATCTGGAAAAGTTTAAGGCTGTCTTCGGAAGTGTCAAAAATCTGCACGAAACGTTTACCTTTAATTTTGGACTGTCCAACACGGTCGATGCCATCAAATTGTACTCAAGCCAAAGCCAGTTGATCGATGAAGTAAACTATTGGAATTCCGACCCATGGCAAACTTACACTTTTGACGAACTTTGGTCGCTCGAACTAACGAACCCAACAAAAAATAATAACTCCGGATTAAACTGGGTACTTTCAGAGCGAAACGGAACTCCCGGATTACGCAATACGCCTTATATTCCTGATGCAATTGAAGATTTACCTGTTGCGCAGAGTGCCACTGAATTATTGCCGAATTACCCGAACCCTTTCAACGAAGGAACTTACATCGAATTTAAACTCGACCAACCCGGGAAATACATTGTTTCGGTGCTCGATGTGAATGGCCGGACACTCCGTATTCTGAGCGGCGACAATCCATTTTCAACCGTTCATACCATTTATTGGGATGGCAACGACAACTCCGGAAAACCGGTTGCAACGGGTGTCTATTTTTACCGCCTCGAATCCAACGGCTTCAGCGAAATGAAACGAATGGTGAAGATGTAGGTTTTCTTAGTGAGCGGGTGAAGTGAGCGGGTGACAGAGTGAGCGGGTGACTTTGAGTCACCCGCTCACTAAAACCGGAAATATAATTTCGAATCCTGCGGAAGGTTTAAAACATTATGCCAGTTCTACAATTTTGATTTCGTCATCAGTTAAGCCGTAAAGTTCGTAAACCATGCGGTCGATTTCTTTGTCAGTGGCTTCGATAGAAGATTTGAGTTCGAGGACCTTTTGCTTTTGCTGGTTAAAGTATTGCATCCATTCAGCTTCTTCCGAAAGACTGAGCTGAACTTTGGCTTTTTTCAATTCAATCAAAAACTCTTTAAACTCTAATTCAAACCATTTTTGAAGTTTGGTAGTTGGTTTTTTAATGTCGTATTTGCTTTGAAGCAGGTTGATGAAATTCGTGTTTAATCCTTGAATTTCAGAAGTGTATTTAATTATTTTATCAGCTTTCTGCTCAAATTCTTCTTCATTTTTTAGTTCAGGAACAGGTATCTGCTCAAAATATTGAGGTTTTACTTCAATGTAGCCTCCACTCCTGATTACACAGATGGATTTTAAAAATTCCCAAACAATTTTAGAATTCAGCAAGCAGATTAATGTTTTGTTTGTAACAGGTAAAAATACGGCAGGAGCATTTATAAATACGCCTTCTGAATCGAAACAAAATTTATTGGAGTTTTGCAGGTTTGGAAAAATAATTTTCGGCTTATCAAACAGATCGTAATAGGCGCAATTCCGAAGTTCCCACCAAAAATCACCTTTGTCATATCTTAATTTTGCTTTTTCCTCAAACTCAATTAAATGATGAATAATTGATGGATAAAGACTTTTTAGCTTTTCTGTTGCTTGTTCTTCAGTAATATCTTTTCCGAAATTAGCTTTTGTCCAACCGCTTTCGAAAATCACCAGTTTCTGATTGGGGGCCGGAGTCTTCCACTTTTTAATGTCTTTTCCTTCGTAAATATTTTTGACATGCTCCGAAACTGACCAATCATTCTGGACTAAAAAAGCTTCATTCAAGCCAGTAATTAAACCTCTGTAACATTTGCCATATTTTGATCTGATAGTTGGTAATTCAGTTAGTTTCTTCAGGAGTATGGCCTTTTGTTTTGGGAAAAACGACCATGATTCGGAATCCAGTGTATCTTGGAGAACTTCAACCGGTGGAACGTCTGCAATTGAAATAACACTTGTTTGTAACTCTTTTGGGATTTTAGTAAACTTAAACTGGTTATTCTCCGGTTTTTTATATTTCAGAATAAGAATTATCGGGTAGGTTGTTGCTCCTTCAAAAATCTGGACTTCAGTAAAATCAACGTATTCAATGATAATGGTATTGGTGGACAAATATTCTCTTAGAACTTTTCCTGCAGTGGTCTTATCGAATGTATTTGAGATAAATCCCATCAAACCGGTTGAAGGCTTAATCAGCGTTGTTCCCAATTCGTAGAAATAGGCAAATAAATCACTTGCCGGGTCAAAAACCTTGTAATGTTTATTGAAATGCGTTCTGAATTCTCCGAGTAATTCGGCTCTTACATACGGCGGATTGCCGATTACCACATCGAATCCGCCTTTATATTCGGTTCGGAAGGCATGGTCGATCGGGCAGGATATTTTTTCTACGAGTATAGAGACGAGGGAGCAAGCTGCCTTGTTGTATGCTCCCTTGTTCCCGGTTCCGGTAGAGTCTCCTTCTGCGATGGAGCATGCTCCATCGTTGGCGGTTTCCTCACCGAGTGGTGGTAGTCCGTGTTTCCTTCGATTATTCCGGATGTAGGCTATTGTATTTTGGAGCTGCTCCTCAGATGTTATCGGGTTACATCCGAACTTTTGTGTCCACAGATGCGCCTGTGTTGTGCCCCGGTAGCTTTCGTATCCATCATCGTTTACTGTCCAGTTCGTAGTTCCGGAAGACAAGGGAGCATGCTCCCTTGTTCCTGACGACGGAGAGGGAGAGGGAGAGGGAGACGACATCGACACGGTTCGTCCCATCGCGATATTACAGGCTCGGGCACTCATACTCTTTATCTTCTGTACGATCTTCGGTAGTTCTTCTTCTTCGCATACCGGAAGAAAGTGCATATGATCGCCACAGATGTTATAGGCCAATATGTTTAGCCCGTCCTTTGCTACAATTTCGGCAAAGGTTTCGGTTACGATGATTTCTTCTTTGGCCGATAGCCAAACAGGCTCGCCCAATTTCACGTAATTATCGAACATCCGCTGTGAATATCTGGAATTATGCGTGGCGCAGGTTATATGCCAGGGCTTCTTTTTCTTTTCAGTAAATACAGACGGGAACTCATTTTGCCAATTAAATGCTTTTTCGCCTGCCACCGCTATATCGTCAATCAGCGAATTTCCGCATTTAATGTTGTTGTTCAGGGTAGTGAGCTTCCGGCCCCGTTGAGCGGTGCGCAGCCACAACGAAAGCTTGGCAATGTCAACACTTTCTTCGTTAATGTCAACACCATAAATGTTCTTCTCCAAAATATGGTTACTTATATCCTGAAAAACAATACTGGCACCGAACAATTGTGCCTGTAATTCGTCGATGTAGGCATGTTCGGTCATCAAAAATTCGAGTGCCTGATTCAGGAAAGCGCCGCTGCCACAAGCCGGATCACAAATGGTAATATTCAGGAGCCAATTACGGTACGCCTGCAAATTGTCGGCTAATTTTTTAATAATTTCCTTTTTTCGGTTGCGTCTTCCTTTGGCATATTCTTCATCAATAATCTCAAATTCAATCCTTTTCTCGTCACAGAGTTTGCCAATGGTATTTTCCACAATGTATTTGGTAATGTATTTGGGCGTATAAAACACTCCGTCTTTTTTGCGCTTGGTCTTGCTTTTATCAACCGTCTGGCCTTCGAGTTCAGCTGTAATGTTTTCGATTTCGTTTAGGCTGTTCTCGAAAATATGCCCGAGTATGTTTACATCTATTTCGCTCTGAAAATCGTAATTTGTTAGTTTTGTAACATGCGGAAACAAGATTTCATCATCAATCACTACCTGATCTAAAACCTCATCAGGAAGAAATAATCCACCGTTGTAGGCAAAAATGTCGCCCTCCGGATTTTTCCCTTTTCTACCAGTGTTAATGTATCCGAAATACTGATTGAAAATTTTATACAAAGGCTTGTAGGCATCTTCCTCTTTGAGCATCTCCCAACGTTTGATGATTCGCGAAGTGGAATTGGGAGGCAAAAGTCCGCTATCCTCAGCAAAAAGTATAAAAAGGTATCGATCGAGCAGTTTCTGGGTTTTCTTGAACAGCAATAAACGGTCAGCTTCGGGGCTGTTTTTTACCATATTCTGCCACAAATCGGTTCTGAAAGCTGAATAATCTTTATAGAGTTGTTTGGTAATTTTATCTTCTTCCAGTAAACTATCTTCCTTTACTTTAAGCGGAACCCCATTCAGCAGATTTCCGGCACTCAGGCAAAGCCATAGTAGTTGAAACTCAGTAAAGGTTAATGTAAACAAATTGAATTCGAGATGATCGACTGAATGTTGAATAAAAAAACGCAGCTTCTCGAAATTGGAAGTAATGACATAAATACAACCAGTTTGATTGTTCTTGTAGTTAAAAGCCTGAACATTTATTTTATCAAGGTCTTTGGTGTCGGTTCCTTTCAGCTCAATTACCGCAATAGCCTTCTGCAAGGGAGCATGCTCCCTTGATAGGATGGCACCGTCGGCTTTTTTTGCTCCCTTTTCGTTTTTCAGTTCAGAGGTAAGGTTGTAGTTGGGAGTCGGGTTGAGTACATAGCCCAAAACATTCACAAATAACTCCCTTAAAAATCCTTCCTGAAACTGTTCTTCTTTGGCATCACGTATATTCTTTTGAACTTCAGGATTATGAAAATAGGAAGTAAACCTTGTGTAAGCATCTTTTACTGTTTCTGCATCCTGATTTTTCAGGTACTTATCGAGTACTGAGTTTTGAAAGAATTTCATTCGTTAAATTAGATGTTTTTTTATATTTTTTAAAGATAGGAAGCTTTTTATATGTAAATCATAAAAAGATAATTATTTTCTAAATTTACTGTTGACAAAATCAAAACAGAAGCACTCTGTGATTCCAAAATCCCTGTCACCACCCGCTCTGCTGAGTTTCTGGCCGTCCTGCAGGAGATTTCGCCGTCCTGCAGGATAAAATGGCCGTCCTGCTAAAGATTTCACCGTCCTGCAGGGTTTCCGGCTGTCTTGCAGATATTCTGGCCGTCCTGCAGGAAATGGTCATGTTCAACCGGGCTGTTCCTCGATTTCTAAAAAAAAACACCCGGAAACCAATCAGGTGCCTCCGGGTATTTTGTAAAGTCAGCGTATTCCGTTTTTATTTGGAAACGGCTGGTTCTTTGGCTGCTTCGCTGTGCAATTTCTTCCAGTACTCGCTGATGTATCCTTTTAAGCGGTCGGGTTTGCGCCAGAACACGTATTTGCCACATTCGCGGATTTCGTCTATTGCCTTAAAGCAAATGGCAAAAAATTCCTGCCAGCCTTTTCAGTTACGAATTTGTTGCCTTTAAATTCAGGGTTCTGCAACATTTGCTGTGGATAATAATTTTTCAAATTCATTGTTGATTAATAAGGTAATAATATGTGCCTATATTTCGGTGCTCCGCACCTTTTGTGTGTATTGCATCATATATACTACAAATATCAACGGTGCTCTGCACCTGAAAATGCTTGCTTCATTTTGCCCATACAAAACGTTATAGAGCCAATAAAATGAAAAGGTTCAATTCGCGAATAAAAGCTAAAACCCACACTATCCGTTACAAAGCCAAATACATTTATTCCTTTTGTTATTTCAATGCAAAAAACCATTATTTTCACTGTTCATTTTCTAAACTAAACCAACACATGAAATTCATTTATCTTTTCTCATTTGTCCTATTAATTCATTCAGGGATGGCACAGACAAAGCCAATTGGCATCTTTCAGTTCAACAAAGACATTGGCAAACCGAAAATTGCCGGATCGGCGCAGTACGACACATCCAGTCAGGTTTATACACTTAAAGGAGCCGGTTATAATATCTGGTTCGAAAGGGATGAACTAAATTATCTTTTCAATAAAATTTCAGGTGACTTTATACTGACTGCCAATTTTGAATTCGTAGGCGAAGGCACCGATCTGCACCGCAAAATCGGTTGGATGATCAGGGGTTCGGAAGATGAAAATGCGCCCCATATAACCGCCACACTGCATGGCGATGGATTGACGGTGCTTCAGTGGCGCGAATTAAAGGGCGCTTTTATGCGTGATCCCGAAGATGAGATTTTTTCGCCCAAGTCAAATTACCAGATCATCCAGCTCGAGCGAAAAGGCAAGGAAATTACCATGCGGGCTGCCCATATTGGCGAACCGCTTCAGGTAATTGGTTCGCACGTTCTGGAAAGTTTACCGGGCGAAGTGCTGGCCGGTCTGTTCATCTGTTCGCACAATGAAACGGTGCTGGAAGAAGTCCGTGTATGGAATGTCAGGATCGATCAGCCGGTTGCCGATAATTACAGTACCGCTAAGGGTTGGCTGGGTTGCCGCCTCGAAACCATGAATGTTTTTGACGGGAAACGCAAAGTGATTTATGAAAAACCAGGCAGGTTTGAAGCGCCCAACTGGATGCCCGATGGAAAGAAACTCCTTTTCAATATGGATGGATTGTTGTATAAAATTCCGGTGGAAGGTGGCGAAATCGAAAAACTAAATACCGGTTTTGCCGACAGGAACAACAACGATCATGGCATTTCGTTCGATGGTAAATTGCTGGCTATTAGTCATCAGCGTGAAAGATTGGCCGGAGGTGGCTCAACTGTTTATGTGCTTCCGCTTGAAGGTGGCACGCCGCAAGTGGTTACCGAACATACTCCTTCCTATTGGCACGGTTGGAATCCAAACAACAAAGAAGTGGCGTATGTGGCTCAGCGAGACGGCAAGGAGATTTACAATATTTACAAGAATTCCATCAAAGGTGGCGAAGAAGTTGCTTTGACCGATAATAAAAAGGGAGTGCATGTTGATGGCTGCGAATATTCTCCCGATGGCAAATGGATTTATTACAATGGCAGTCAGTCGGGAACAATGCAAATCTGGCGCATGAAACCAGATGGTTCAGCAAAAGAACAGGTCACCTTTGACGAATACAACGATTGGTTCCCGCATATTTCTCCTGACGGCAAATGGATTGCATTTATTTCATTTCCTGCCGATATCCCGGTAAATGCGCACCCATCCTACAAACGGGTCATGCTTCGGCTGATGCCTGCCAGCGGAGGCGCGCCCAAAGTGATCGCTTATTTGTATGGTGGACAGGGTACCATCAATGTTCCGTCGTGGTCGCCCGACAGCAAGTCAATTTCCTTTGTAAGCAATTCAGGGCTGAAATAGATGTTGATTCTGTAACGCTTGGTTGAGGTAATTATTAGGGAATTGATTTATTTTTATAACTTCATACTCACCCCGTCGCATCTTCGATGCTCTCCCCCTCTCTTTTTAAAAAGAGAGGGGGGAAGGCCGCTTGCGGACTTCGGGGTGAGTATGAGATACTTATTATAAAATCTTAAAAACCAAAGTAAAAAACACAAATGAAAACTTCAAGTATTATATCTGTATTATTTCTGGCCTTTGCCGGATTGACAATTTCAATAAATGCCCCGGCTCAAACCGGCGTTGGGGCTAAATGTCCGAAAGGAGCAGTTTTGTATTTTGATGGAACTGCCGAAATGCTTCAGAAAAACTGGGAATACTGGGAAGGGCCACGGTTTTCGGCTGAAATGCCCATTAAATGGAAAGTTGTGGCTGACCCTGTTGGCGCAGGTTCGGCTGTAAGCAGCAACGATCCGGCTGCTGCGGGTGGCAAATACGGGTCCGCTGACATTGTCACAAAGCAAAAGTTCCGTGATTTCAGGCTGCATGTTGAGTTTCTGGTTGCGAACAAAGGCGGAAACAGCGGGGTATATCTTCAGAACAGGTACGAAATACAGATTCTCGATGGCGATTCAACCGCACACGGACTGGCAGCAGTCATCAACGACGCAGCAGCGCCTTATTCAGCCTACAACGGAACCGGAAAATGGAATGCCTACGACATTGTGTTCAGGGCTGCCCGTTTTAAAGACGGAAAGCTTGTCGAAAATCCATTGGTCACCATATATTTTAACGGGATAAAAGTTCATAAAAACCAACGAATAAGCCAGGTTTGGGGTGGTCCGAATTCAGGAATTGACGGTGGAAATGATGGAGGAAAAGGAATAACCGATACTCTTGGAGGAATCAAATTGCAGGCTGAAGGCCATGAAGTGCTTTACCGCAATGTCTGGGTAAAGGAAATCGACCTGAAAAAACCGGATACGGATGTGAAATTTTAAACATTTCGCTGCAAATCTTGTTTCTAACTTCTGAATATAAAACGATACACATTTTCTAATTTAAAGACTACTTTATCTTTTTATTAGCAATCCGAATAAAAAAGTCTGTTTTATTTTCATTTTAAAAAATAATGTTCATATTTGCAGCAAATTAATCAGAAAATGACACGATTTAATAACATTTCCCTTCTAGGTCTCATTATCGGTATTCTTCTAATTTGGATGCACGACTGAGAATGGTATGGGTAAAACTATAAAGAGCTTTTAAAGGCCATTCTCAAATCAGGGGATGGCCTTTTTTTATAAACATGGAATATTGAATAAAATACAAATATAGAATCAAATGAGCGACAGATTGTACATTTTTGACACGACTTTGCGCGACGGTGAGCAGGTTCCCGGTTGTCAGTTGAATACCGTCGAAAAGATTGAGGTAGCAAGGGCTTTGGAAGAATTGGGCGTCGATGTGATCGAAGCCGGATTCCCGATTTCGAGTCCCGGCGATTTCAATTCGGTAGTTGAAATATCAAAAGCGGTTACCTGGCCAACCATTTGTGCCCTCACCCGCGCAGTTGAAAAAGACATTGATGTTGCTGCCGAGGCACTCAAATTTGCTAAGAAAGGCCGTATCCATACCGGTATCGGAACTTCTTTCTATCACATTCACTACAAACTGAACTCGAATCAGGACGAGATTATTGAACGTGCCATCGCAGCCGTAAAATATGCCAAAAAGTATGTGGAGGATGTTGAATTTTATGCTGAAGATGCCGGTCGTACCGAAAATGAATACCTTGCCCGTGTGGTTGAAGCTGTTATCAAAGCCGGTGCAACGGTGGTAAATATTCCGGATACAACCGGTTACACGATGCCACACGAGTTTGGCGCTAAAATAAAATACCTGATCGACAATGTGCCAAACGTTCACAAAGCCATTTTATCGACGCACTGCCACAACGATTTGGGAATGGCTACAGCCAACAGTATTGCCGGAATTATGAACGGAGCACGTCAGGTTGAGGTCACGATGAACGGAATTGGCGAACGTGCCGGAAATACATCATTGGAAGAAGTGGTGATGATCCTGAAAAGCCGATATGCTGTGCTGAACATTGATACCAACATCAATACCAAAAATATTTACAAAACAAGCCGTTTGGTTTCGAACCTGATGAATATGCCGGTTCAGCCAAATAAAGCAATTGTTGGTCGCAATGCGTTTGCTCATTCCTCCGGAATTCATCAGGATGGTTTTTTGAAAAATCGCGAAAACTACGAAATAATGAATCCGACCGATGTGGGAATCAATGAATCGACCATTGTTTTGACTGCCCGCAGCGGACGTGCAGCATTGAGACATCGGCTGGAATTGATGGGTTTCGAACTCGATAAGGAAAAACTGGACGAAGTTTACGATAAGTTCGTGAAATTAGCCGATAAGAAAAAGGATATCAAAGACGACGATGTTGCAGCGCTGTTGGGTGACGTGAAACAGAAGGAACGCCGCATAAAACTTGACTTTTTGCAAGTGGTTACCGGAAAAGGATTGGTGCCTATTGCCAATGTTCGTCTGAATATTGCCGGAGAAATTCTGGATGCTACTGCTTCCGGCAATGGTCCGGTTGATGCAGCACTGAAAGCAGTAAAGAAAATTATTCACCGTAAAGTGGTTCTGGAAGAATTCCTGATTCAGGCAATTACACATGGAAGCGACGATTTGGGTAAAGTGCACATGCAGGTTAAATTCGAAGATGATATTTTCCACGGATTTGGTGCCAATACCGACATCATCACGGCATCGGTCGAAGCCTTCCTCGATGCAATCAACAAAATTCCGGGAGGAAACAGGGCCAAGAGCGAGTAGGGAATAAGTCGCAGTCGCAGTTTTCAGTCTCAGAAAGGTCTAGGGTTAATCATGTATGATCAACCGTTATCCAACAAAGGAAAACTGAAAAACTATATATCGAAGCGATCTATCCTTTGCCTTCAGTTTCAGCGTTCGACTGAGCTCACGCCGAAGTCTGACGGACATGGTAACAACGAAAGCACCGTCCGCGGTAAAGTGATACACAAAACCAAAACCTACTTTTGGACGGAATGGAAATAGCCTTCAGAAATGAGGATATAAAAATTAATAAAATTTAATACTGGCTGCGCCAACTCCCCTCTCCACGGAGAGGGGTTGGTGGTGAGGCTCTTAAAACAATACAATGAACGCAAAAACTTTATTCGACAAAATTTGGGATGCGCACGTGGTGAAAGAGGTGGAAGGCGGCCCAAGTGTTTTATACATCGACAGGCACCTTATACATGAAGTGACCAGTCCGGTTGCTTTTCTTGGACTGGAAACTCGTGGATTGACAGTGCTTCGTCCGGAGAAAACGATTGCTACACCCGACCACAATGTGCCAACCATCAACCAGCATTTAAGCATTAAAGACGAATTGTCGCGCCATCAGGTGGAAATGCTGAAAAGTAATTGCGCCAAATACGGCATCGTTCACCATGGTTTGGGTAGCGAAGGTCACGGGGTGGTGCACATCATTGGGCCTGAAATGGGGATTACCCAACCCGGATTGACCATTGTTTGCGGCGACAGTCACACTTCGACCCACGGTGCTTTCGGTGCGATTGCATTCGGAATTGGTACCAGCGAAGTTGAGATGGTATTGGCCAGTCAGTGCATTATGCAGCCCAAACCAAAGAAAATGCTGATTTCAGTGAACGGCAAACTGAACAAAGGTGTAACTGCCAAAGACATTGCCTTGTACGTGATCGCACAGATTTCAACTTCCGGGGGAACAGGCCATTTTGTAGAGTTTGCAGGATCGGCCATCGAGAGTTTATCGATGGAAGGCCGTATGACACTTTGCAACATGAGCATCGAATGTGGTGCCCGTGGCGGAATGATTGCCCCGGACCAAACGACTTTCGACTATGTAAAAGGCCGTCAGTTTGCACCGAAAGGCGAAGATTGGGACAAAGCGCTGGCTTACTGGAAAACCCTGAAATCGGATGCTGATGCGGTATTCGATGCAGAATATGTATATGATGCAGCCAACATTGAGCCAATGATCACTTTTGGTACAAATCCCGGAATGGGAATGGGAATTTCGCAATACGTTCCCAACAGCGATAAGCTGACTGGAAACGATAAGCTGACCTACGAAAAATCGCTGAAATACATGGGTTACAACGAAGGCGACAAAATGGTTGGCAAACAAATCGACTACGTTTTCGTTGGAAGTTGCACCAATGGCCGGATCGAGGATTTTCGCGCTTTTGCGGCATTCGTAAAAGGAAAGAAAAAAGCCGACAACGTGACTGCCTGGATTGTTCCCGGATCACGTGCCGTTGAAAAACAAATTATTGCCGAAGGATTGGTCGAAATTCTGAATGAAGCAGGTTTTGAACTGCGTCAGCCCGGATGTTCAGCTTGTCTGGCAATGAACGACGATAAAATTCCGGAAGGAAAATATTCAGTTTCAACCTCGAACCGCAACTTCGAAGGCCGTCAGGGACCAGGCGCACGCACACTACTCGCCAGTCCGCTAACTGCTGCAGCTGCTGCTGTAACAGGAAGGATTACTGACCCGAGAGAATTTTTGTAGTTGGACGGATATCCTTTGCCGTTGGCTTTAGCCAACGGTTTGAGGAATATACAGAAACATGGGCTTTAGCCCAATCTCTTATGGCTAAAGCCAATTCTCATTTTCGCAATTTATCCGTCAGCTAAAGCTGACGGCAAAGAATATAAAAATATTTTAAATATGGCTTACGATAAATTTACAACCCTTACATCGCCGGCAGTTCCGCTGCCAATCGAAAATATTGATACAGACCAGATTATTCCGGCCCGATTCCTGAAGGCTGTTGAACGCAAAGGTTTTGGCGATAACCTTTTCCGCGACTGGCGGTACGATAAAAGCAACCAGCCCATTGCCGATTTTCCGCTGAACAAGGCGAAATATTCAGGCAAAATACTTGTTGGAGGTAAAAACTTCGGAAGTGGTTCGAGCCGCGAACATGCAGCCTGGGCCATTTACGATTACGGTTTCCGCGTGGTTGTTTCGAGTTTCTTTGCCGATATTTTTCAGGGAAATGCACTGAACAACGGAATTCTTCCGGTGGTGGTTTCTCCTGAATTTCTGGAGAAAATATTCGCTGCCATCGAAGCCGATAATAATTCACAATTCGAGGTTGACCTTCAGAACCAGAAATTTACCATCTGTACAACAGGCGAATCGGCTGATTTTACCATCAACCCATACAAAAAACATTGTCTTACTCACGGACTGGATGACATTGATTATTTGGTCAATATGAAAGAAGAGATTGCCGCGTTCGAAAAATAAACTTGTATTATGACAGGAAAAGTAGTGGAAGTAAAAAATCAGATGCTTAGTATAATGGATACTACGCTGAGGGATGGCGAACAAACCTCGGGAGTATCGTTCACCGATAAGGAGAAATTAGGTGTCGCAAGAATTCTTTTGGAAGATGTAAAAGTCGATCGTATCGAAATTGCATCGGCCAGGGTTTCGGAAGGTGAATTCGCTGCTGCCAAAAGGGTAATGGAATGGGCCAAAGAAAAAGGACGTTTGCACCAGATTGAAATACTTGGTTTCGTTGACGGAAAAATTTCGCTCGACTGGATCAATTCGGCCGGGGGAAAGGTACTCAACCTGCTTTGCAAAGGTTCATACAAACACGTAACCCAACAACTGCGTAAAACTCCGGAACAGCACATCGAAGACATCAAAAGAACAATCGCGTATGCCGAAGAACTTGGAATCCGGGTGAATGTTTATCTGGAAGACTGGTCGAACGGAATGCGCAACTCGAAAGATTACGTGCATTTTATGGTTGGCGAACTGTTGAAACTAAATATCGACCGCATCATGTTGCCCGATACGCTTGGAATTCTCGATCCGGATGAAACCTACGATTTCTGCAAAGAAATGATCGAAACTTTTCCTGAAGCTCGTTTTGATTTTCATGCCCACAACGATTACGATCTGGCTGTTGGCAATGTCTATCATGCCATCAAAGCGGGTATTCGCTGTGTGCACACCACCGTGAACGGTCTGGGAGAGCGTGCCGGAAATGCACCACTTTCGAGTGTGATTGCAACGGTGAAAGATCACCTGAAAATGGAAACTTTGGTCAACGAATCGATGCTGAACAAAGTATCACGTTTGGTTGAGTCTTTCTCCGGAATCCGCATTCCAACCAATAAACCGCTGATTGGCGAATTTGTATTCACCCAATGCAGCGGAATCCATGCCGACGGCGATAGTAAAAATAATCTGTATTTCAACGATTTACTTCCTGAACGATTTGGACGCACCCGTGTTTATGCACTCGGAAAAACTTCAGGAAAAGCAAATATTAAGAACAATTTGGAAGAACTTGGGATTGAACTTGATCCTGCATCTCTGAAACTGGTTACCGATCGGATTATTGAACTGGGCGACCGCAAGGAAACAGTTACTATTCAGGACCTTCCATATATTGTTGCCGATGTGCTGAACGAAGAAAATACAGTGTCGAAAATTAAGCTGGTCAACTATTCTCTGTCACATGCAATGGGATTAAAACCCACAGCTACCGTCAGTATTGTGATAAATGAAAAACAGTTTGAAGCTACCGCTGCCGGTGATGGTCAGTACGATGCATTTATGAATGCCATCATGTCGATTTACAAAGAAGTGGGCAAAACACTTCCTAAACTGGTCGATTATTCGGTTTCAATTCCTCCGGGCGGAAAAACCGATGCTTTGGTCGAAACGCTCATTACCTGGGAATTAGACCGCGAATTTAAAACACGCGGACTTGATTCTGACCAAACTGCTGCAGCCATCAAAGCAACTTTCAGGATGTTGAATAATCTGGAAAACTAAGAGCGTTTCAGGTTTCAAGTTCCAAGTTCCAGGTCTCGGTCGCGAAGATTTTGGAATTTGAATATTGGGTATTCCGTATTGGATATTTCTTAGTTAGACATAATGCAATGAACTGCAAATTCATATCAATCCGTGGACATTAAAAACCCAAGGACATCTATTAATAAGCAGAAAGTATTTTTTTATTCATTAAACAATATTTTTACAATGGAAAAAATGCATCCTAACCTTGTTTTAATCAATGACTTTTTTGAAGCTTATGCGAATAATAATATTGAAGGAATCAAAAAGATCTTATCAGAGAATATAAAATGGCACATACCGGGCGAACATCCTTTAAGTGGAACAAAGTCAGGCATAAATGAGGTTTTAGAATATTTTAAACTGTTGAACAAGGGTTCGTTTAAAGCAGAGCCTATAGTAATGGGCGTAAATGATAGTTTTGTTATAGATTGCCATAGAAATTGGAGTAACATTGAAAACGAGGAAAATTTGAATAACATGTCTTGCCTGCTTTGGAAAATTGAAAATAGTAAAATTGTTGAAGTATTTAATTTTCCTGAAAACCAGCATAAGGTAGATTCATTTTTCTCAAAATTATATAGTTAAACCCATTTATATTTTATCTACAAAAAGACCAATGGACGACAGAATAATCAAATTACCTAAAAATTACAATAGCATTCAAACCGCATCGAACGAAATTAATTTTTCAATGCCTTCAGACTTACAAACAGGAAGTTTATTAAGAACACTTATAACATCTAAACCAAATGGTCAGTTTTTAGAACTTGGTACAGGGACTGGGCTTTCGCTTTCTTGGATTGTTGAGGCAATTGACGAAAACTCAAATATTATTTCTATTGACAATAGTGATACATATATTTCTATCGCAAGAAGACATTTTATAAATGATTCCCGCGTGACAATTCTTTGTGAGGAAGGTAGTCAATGGATAAAAAGCAATCAAGACAAAAAGTTTGATTTAATATTTGCAGACGCTTGGCCTGGCAAATACGATACTTTGGACGAGACTTTAAATACATTAAAAATAGGTGGTTTTTACATTATTGACGATATGTTACCCCAATCTAATTGGCCAGCAGGTCATCAAGACAATGTAGATAGACTTGTAAATTATTTAGACACACGGACAGACTTACGATTAACAAAAATGAATTGGTCAACTGGACTGATAATCGTTACAAAAATGTTCTGTGCCTAACCTGCTATAAGTGCCAGGTTTTAAGTTTAATGTTGTGGGTTAAGTTTTTGGAAATTGGATATTCGATATTGAATATTGCATATTTTTTCATCTTTGACAAGCTACCTTCGACAAACTTAGGGGACATAGCCACTGGCGCTCTGAATGAGTTTTGGTTGTTCGCGGTTATATCCTTTGCTGTTAGGCTTTAGCGTTCAACTGAGCGCTCATGCCGAAGTCCAACGGACATGAATGCTTCGACAAGCTCAGCAACCGGATATGTAAGTGATATTGGTGATAAAAACCCTGACAGGGGTTTAATATGAATAACCGCGGATGAAATCCGTGGCAAAAATAGGCAAGAACACAAGGCGCATCCGTAGAGGTGGTTTGAAAAGTAAACGCTGTATGCGCCGCATGGAGAAGCTTATAACAAAATAGAGATAAATTTTAAGACAAAAAAACCAAAAATATGAAGTTAAAATTAGCCATTCTTCCCGGCGACGGGATCGGACCTGAAATTATCGATCAGGC
>DAITNH010000028.1:0-27844 GCA_036834745.1 Prolixibacteraceae bacterium | reverse complement strand
GATTCTTAAATTGTTTACAAAAAACAGCCCTAATTAAAACAAATCTGTATTTTTGCGCATATTGCTAAATTCAGGAAAAGTACTTTTTAAAATACCTCCGAATTTCCGGAGCAAAAGTACTTTAAAACGCATCAATAAAAAAACAGAAAAATTGAAACAAAAAACCCTCAAAATCCTCAAATTTCTCTCCTTTTTTATGCTCGGAGTCCTGCTTTTCTGGTGGGTTTACAAGGATCAGGATATCAACCGGATCAAAAGTATTTTAAGCAATGAAGTAAATTATTTCTGGATCATCGTTTCTGCATTTATTGGATTGCTTAGTCACATCAGCCGTACCATTCGCTGGAACCTGATGATTGAGCCACTTGGACACAAACCCCGGACAATAAATACTTTTCTGGCCGTAATGATTGGCTACCTGATGAACCTTGCCTTACCGCGAATGGGCGAAATTTCGAGGTGCGGCATCCTTTCGCGCTACGAAAAAATTCCTTTTACAAAACTGATCGGCACCGTCGTTCTCGAAAGGTTGATTGATGTGCTGATGCTGCTTTTACTTTTGGTTCTTGTGGTCGTTACGCAGTTTGGACAAGTGCTCGAATTTCTAAACAACAATCCTGAAGTGGAAAATAAATTGGGGAAAATAGTGCATTCGCCCATTCTGCCAATTTCGTTGGTGATCTTTGTTTTGATTCTCTGGTTTACCCGACACAAAATAAGGGCAAGCGGTGCAGCAAAAAAAGTGATTGCCCTTTTTAATCAGTTCATCGAAGGTTTTCACAGTATCCGAATCATTAAAAACAAAGGCGCTTTTATTTTTCACTCGGTTTTCATCTGGTTTTTATATTATCTGATGACTTACTGCGTTTTCTTTTCGTTTGAATTTACATCGCATTTAACTCCCTGGGCCGGATTGACCGTTTTTGTATTGGGCAGTTTCGGGATGGTAGCGCCCGTTCAGGGTGGCATTGGTGCCTGGCATTTTATGGTGATCGAAGGACTTGCATTGTATGGCATCGACAAAGCCGACGGACAGGTTTTCGCATTGGTAGCCCATGGCAGCACAACCTTAATGTTGATTGTTTTTGGACTGATTTCGTTGCTGGTATTGCCGTTTGTGAATGAACGCATTGAAGATAAAATAAAACATTGAATACCAACCTTTACATAGCCCAAAGGATTTTTTCCGCAAAGGAAAACCGCGATAACCTGTCGCACCGGATCGTGAATATTGCCCTTTTCGGCATTATACTCGGATTGGTGGTGCTCATTTTGTCGATTGCAATCGTCACCGGTTATAAATCGGAAGTTGGCCGCAAAGTGATCGGGTTCGGTTCTCATTTGCAGATTGTAAACCTCGACTCCAACCAATCGTTCGAAACCAGTCCCATCAATCAGGAGCAACCTTTTCTGGAAGAACTTAAAGCAATTGACGGAATTCGCCACGTGCAGGTATTTGCTACCAAACCGGGCATTATCCGCACCGATGATGAAATTCACGGTGTCGTTCTGAAAGGCATCGGCCCCGATTTCGACTGGTCATTTTTTCAGGAGAACAAAGTTGCAGGCGAACCCTTTCATGTTCAGGACACAGTCCGCAGCAACAAAGTCTGGATTTCGAAACAAATGGCCGACTTGCTGAAACTCAAAACCGGCGACGATCTTACCATGTTCTTCATCAACCAGATGGAAGCCGTTCCCCGCCAGCGAAAATTCGAACTGGCAGGCATTTACAAAACAAGTCTCGAAGAGTTCGACCGCATGTTCGTGCTTGTTGACATCAATCATATCCGCCGGCTAAATAACTGGGAATACGACGATGTGAGCGGGTTTGAGATCCTGGTCGATGACTTCAACGATATTTCGGAACAGGAAAACGCTGTTCACAGTCTATTGCTGAGAAATACCCTCCCCGACAGCCCTGTGTTGCAGGTAATCAGTATCAAAGAAAAATACCGGCATATTTTCGACTGGCTAAGCCTGCTCGATATGAATGTCTGGGTAATTCTGGTACTCATGATATTGGTGGCCGGGTTCAACATGGTTTCGAGCCTGCTGGTCATCATTCTGGAACGGACGCAAATGATCGGAATTCTGAAAGCGATGGGAGCCCGTAACTGGAGCATCCGAAAGGTATTTCTATACTTTTCTGCAATGCTCATTCTGAAAGCACTTTTCTGGGGCAACCTTTTCGGAATCGGCATTTGCCTGATTCAGGAATACACCCATGTGCTGAAACTCGACCCGACCTCTTATTACCTCGAATACGTGCCGGTCAACCTGACGATTCTGCACCTTGTTCTGCTGAATGTGGGCACCATTGTAATTACCATTTTGATGTTGCTGCTCCCCTCCTGGTTCATTACCAAAGTTTCACCTGAAAAAACGATTCGTTTCGAGTAAGAAAAAGTTATGTATTCATCGATCCTGAAATATCTTGAAGAGGCTTTGAGCCGTGAGTTACCCGGACTTGAAGCACATGCAAAGATGCTTCCTCCCGGCCGGCGTTTAAAAACCATGGAAGACGAACTCGATTCGGTAAAACAAAGCAGTATTTTACTGTTGCTTTTTCCTGAAGGTGAACAGATTTACACCTGTTTAACCAGACGGCCTCCAACAATGACTTTTCATCCGGGGCAAATCAGTTTTCCGGGCGGAAAGGTTGAAAAAGAAGATCTTTCAGCGGAAATGACTGCATTGCGCGAAGCACGGGAGGAAATAGGAATCGACACCTCGAACATCCGAATTCTTGGGAAACTGTCGGATTTATATGTCGAAGTTAGCAGATTCTCCATCCAGCCATTTTTGGCATGGGCCGACAAAAAACCTGAATTCTTAATAAATATTGGAGAAGTCGAAGATTTGATTTTGTTTCCTTTGAGCGATTTTGTATCGAATGAAACAATTTCTGAAACCGAACTGGACACAGTAACCGGTCCCTTACTAATTAAATATTACCCTTTCAACGGCGAGATTATCTGGGGTGCCACTGCCATGATTTTATCCGAATTAATTGAGATTCTGAAAAAACATGAAAGTGATCAGTCGCAGTCTCAGTAATTCAATCATAGAATGACCAGGCAACCCCAATTCTGTATGTACGGCGGTAATATGGATAATCGGGAGCAGCATAAAAATTATCTCCAATTAGCCCGGAAGCTGAATTCATTAATTTAAAGAAAATGCGGGTCCGTTTCAGTTTCATGTTTACATGCAAATCGATGTAAGGATAATTGCCGATTTTTTGTTTGCTCTGGAGGTAAAACCGTGAAGTTCCGGGCTCGTAGGCATCGGCATAAAATGAAGTATTGTATCGGGTATCGACCCCAAGCTGTGTATATAAAACCTTCGAAATAACTGTCCTGTAATTCATACTGATAAATCCTGCAACAGCCGGCAAATGAATGTAACTTTCATTGCTTCCTTTCTGAACCAGCAATTGTGTCCGTACCAGCCAGTGTTTGCTGTCGAAATCCTTGTTTAAATAAGCCGAAAGAATCAGCAATTCACTTCCTTGGGTGGGCAAAGCTTCTTCGTTGTTGTAAATGTAATTCCCTATCAGCGAGTAACCTGCCCCAACCGTTGTTCTGAATTCCTGCGAATGAATACTCGCCCGGATGGTCATTTCGTTGATATTGTCGAAGTTGTTTTGCCATTCAAAATGGTTCGAATAGTAGTATTGGTCGAAATAGTCGGGCACGAGTGATTTCAGACTACCTTCAATGCGAAGGCTGGTGGTATCCTTGCCAATTCTCAACGGTTTATTGACGTAACCGTTTAATTCGGTCTGACCGGCACGGTATCCTGTCAGGTAAATTCTTCCGTCAGCTTCCCACTGCCAGAATTTTCCTTCATTTCTGAAAAATCCGCCTCCAACAAACGTATTCGATTGTTTTTCAGGATAATATTTATCCGGAGTTGAAAAATTGTACCAAAGCTGATCATTGCCAATGTATGCGCGCTTTCCGAAAGTATATTTCCGGTCGGGGGCTTCATAAATTTTTATCTGGAAAATATTGGTCAACCGTGTGTATTTAAGGCTGTCGATCGAGGACTTAAGGCTGTCGATTACGACAAACGTATTCTTGAAAAAATCATTGTCTATCGTATCATTTGTAAACTTGCGTTTGTTGCCCGAATATTCCAATTCATGAATAAATCCAACCCTTGGAATAAAAGCTTCAACGATGTATTCAGCGCTGTCAGCTTCCACCGTTTTTCCCAGCCGGTATTCGTTCGAAGTGTAAAAATTGTTGTTTTGAATATTATTCACAGCATCATCCATTCTTACAGTGAAATCCTCGGTTTTTTCGACCCCGCTGAGAGATTGTCCAGCTTCAATTCCACCGTTTTCCTGCCCCTGCAATCGATTGAAAATAATGTTTGAATGAGAAATAAACGCATTGGAATTGTAGGATGTCACAATCCCGATGTTATGAAATTTGTTCTCCTGTTCCGGGTACTGTCCCTGCGATCGGGTTTGGTTGTATATAAATTCGAAGTTGAGCTTTTGATTCACATTTTGCGAATGAATAACATTGAACCGGGTTTCGTTTTTCGAACTTCTGTTTTCACTCTGTGTGTAATCCAATACCGTGTATGGTGTAGTTGTATTGAAGTACTGAATCTGCGAAGGTGTTAGCCAGTATGCGTCGAACGAACGGCTAAAATAAAAATCGGAGTTGAATTTGCGTTTTAAAAAGTCATTTGTCTGATAAGCGCCGCCGTTGTTTCCCGTAAAGGTATTGCTAATGCTAAGTTGCTCAAACGGATGATAAACGTGAAAAAACGAAAGAGTTGTGTCCAATTCCGATGGCTTCATTCTTGACCCCTGATCGGCTAATTCCCAAACCTTTATAACGGATGGGATACTTGGTTTTTTAGCTTTTTCTTCAGAATCCTCTTCATTCGAATTGGCGGTACCGGTATTGTTGCCGGTGTTTCCTCCCGTCGTACGTCCGGACGGTAAACCTCCGGGTCTTACTTGTGCATTCGCCTGAATAACAATCAGAAACGCTGCTAAAACTATGTAAATATATTTTCCAGACATGTAGGCGCAAAGATAATTAAATATGATCCCCCGTCAATATTAGTCAATAAAAGAAACAAGGCATTAATCAGGAATAGCTAACCTTGAAGTAAACCTGTAAACCAAACGGATAATTGTCGGAAATATGATTTTATTCTATGCTGAAAAGGGTGTTATTTTAAGAAGTTTTCAACCAATTGTTGTTAATTATTGGTTGTGTCAGTTTACTTGAATCCACTTTTGTTTTCTTTATATTTGTGCCAAATTGCAAAAAGAATATGGTCTCGAATTACGATGAAGGCTCAATAATAACACTTGACTGGCAGGAACATATACGAAAACGCCCGGGCATGTACATCGGCAAGCTGGGCGATGGCACAGCAGGTGATGATGGAATTTATGTTTTGCTTAAGGAAGTGGTAGATAACTCCATCGATGAATTTATGATGGGGAACGGGAAAAGGATAGAAATACATGTCAGCGATGAACTTGTGACCATCCGCGATTTTGGTCGTGGTGTTCCGCTCGGAAAATTGCTCGACGTGGCTTCGAAAATGAACACCGGTGCAAAATACGATTCAGAAGTATTTAAAAAGTCGGTCGGGTTGAATGGGGTTGGTATCAAGGCGGTGAATGCTTTGTCGAGCCATTTTTTAATCAAATCGTTCCGCGAAGGTGAAGTGAAAGAAATCAGCTTCAGCGAAGGACAGCTGAAAGAGGAAAACGATGTTGCACCAACCGATCAGCCAAATGGAACTTATGTTGCCTTCACCCCTGATCTTAAGATATTTAAGAGCTATCATTATATTGATGATTATGTGATCAATATGATGAAAACCTATTCTTTCCTGAATTGCGGACTGGTGATGGAATTCAACGGAGAGAAATTTCATTCGAAAAACGGACTGAAAGATTTGCTCGAAGAATACCAGGAATCGGAATCACTTTATCCGGTTATTCACCTGAAAAACGGTGATATTGAAGTTGCCATCACCCACGGAAACCAATACGGCGAAGATTATTATTCGTTTGTAAACGGACAGCACACCACACAGGGCGGAACCCATCTGGTGGCATTTCGCGAAGCGATCGTAAAAACCATCCGCGACTTTTACAAAAAGGATTTCGATCCATCCGACATCCGCGCGTCCATTGTGGCGGCAATCAGTATAAAAGTGGAGGAACCGGTTTTCGAATCGCAAACAAAAACAAAACTTGGCTCGAAAGACATTGGCCCCAATGGTCCGAGCGTGCGTAATTTCGTCGCGAATTTCGTTCAGAAAGAACTTGATAATTACCTGCACAAAAATCCAGACGTTTCCGAAGTATTGCTGCGCCGAATTCAGGAATCGGAGCGCGAGCGCAAAGCCATTTCAGGAATAAAAAAACTGGCCAAACAACGCTCGAAAAAAGCGAACCTGCACAACCGCAAATTGCGCGATTGCCGTGTCCACCTCAACAGTACACACGAAGCGCGCGAAAATTCTTCCATTTTCATCACTGAAGGAGATTCGGCCAGCGGATCGATCACCAAATCGCGTGACGTAAATTTGCAGGCAGTATTTAGCCTGAAAGGAAAACCGCTCAACACCTACGGACTGACAAAAAAAGTGGTGTACGAGAACGAAGAGTTCAACCTGCTGCAGGCCGCCCTCAACATTGAAGAAAACATGGACGATTTACGTTACAACAAAGTAATCATCGCTACCGATGCCGACGTTGACGGAATGCACATCCGTTTGTTGCTCATCACTTTTTTCCTGCAATTTTTTCCTGAAGTGATTCGAAGGGGCCATCTTTTTATATTTCAAACACCACTTTTCAGGGTTCGGAACAAGAAGGTAACTTACTATTGCTACAACGAAGACGAGCGCGTTTCGGCCATCACGAAACTGGGCAAAACAGCCGAAATAACCCGGTTCAAAGGTTTGGGTGAGATTTCACCTGATGAATTCAAAAATTTCATCGGACCTGATATTCGACTCGATCCGATTCTGATGAAGAAACATGAATCGGTACCTCAAATGCTTGAATTTTACATGGGGAAAAATACTCCTGAACGTCAGGATTTTATCATTGACAATCTGTATGTAGAAAAGGACGATTTCTAAAAGGTGAGCTACTGAGCGGGTGACTTTGAGTCACCCGCTCAGTAAAAATTATTGCAATTAGCTAAAATGACTGAAGAAAATATCAACAAGGAAGAATTCCAGAAGGAAGAAAAAAAAGATGGCATTATTTATTTGTCAGGAATGTACCAGCAATGGTTTCTTGATTATGCTTCGTACGTTATTCTCGAGCGTGCTGTTCCCTATGTTGAGGATGGCTTAAAGCCGGTTCAGAGGAGGATTTTGCATGCCATGAACATGATGGACGACGGTCGCTTCAACAAAGTGGCCAACATCATTGGTCAAACCATGCAATACCATCCGCATGGCGACGCTTCCATTGGCGATGCCCTCGTTCAGCTCGGACAAAAAGAATTACTGATTGATGCGCAGGGAAACTGGGGAAATATTCTCACAGGCGACAGCTCGGCAGCTCCCCGATACATCGAAGCACGCTTGTCGAAATTTGCAATTGATGTTGTTTTGAACCCGAAAACTACCAAATGGAAACTATCATACGACGGACGTAACCGCGAACCAATCGCACTTCCGGTAAAATTTCCGTTATTGCTGGCTCAGGGAGTTGAAGGAATTGCAGTTGGACTGGCCTGCAAAATACTGCCCCACAATTTTATTGAATTGATTGACGCTTCCATCGCTTACCTGCGTGGTGAAGATTTTGAATTATATCCTGATTTTCCTACCGGCGGATCCGGCGATTTTTCGCGTTACAACGACGGCATCCGCGGTTCGTCGATTAAAGTCAGGGCTAAAATCGAGAAAAAAGACAGCAAAACACTGGTGGTTACAGAAGTTCCGTTTGGAAGAACCACTTCAACCTTGATTGAATCCATCATCAAAGCAAACGACAAGGGGAAAATAAAAATCCGTAAGATTGACGACAACACCTCCGATAAAGTGGAAATTCTGATCCATCTGATTCCCGGAATGTCGTCGGATAAAACCATTGATGCACTGTTTGCCTTTACCGATTGTGAAATATCGATTTCGCCCAACAGCGCCACCATTCAGGATGACAAACCAAGATTTATCGGTGTCAGCGAAATCCTGAAAATAAATACCGACCAGACAGTTGCCTTGCTGAAACTGGAGCTGGAAATAAAAAAGGCAGAACTGGAAGAAGCCTGGCATTTTTCATCGCTCGAAAAAATATTCATCGAAGAGCGAATATACAAAGACAAAGAGTTTGAAGATTCGGCCAACATGGATGAGGCCATCGATCACATCGACCTGCGTCTTTTGCCATGGAAACCGATGTTAAAACGTGAAGTTACCCGCGAAGATATTTTGCGCCTGATGGAAATCAAAATGGCGCGCATCCTGAAATTCAATACAGACAAGGCCAACGATCATTTGCTGGCCATTGAAGAAGAAATTGAAGCAATCAACAAGAACATTCAGAATATTATTCCATTTACGATAGCCTGGTATGAACGCCTCCGTACGAAATATGGAAAAGGCCGCGAACGTCGCACCGAAATCAGGAATTTTGAAAATATCGTGGCTTCAAAAGTGGTGGTGGCAAACGAAAAGCTTTACATCGACAGGGTGGAAGGTTTTATGGGAACCAGCCTCAAAAAAGCCGAATACATTTGCGATTGTTCAGACATGGACGATGTGATCGTTTTCAGGAAAGACGGAACCTACATTGTTTCAAAGGTTTCGGAAAAGGCGTTCATCGGGAAAAACCTCCTGCACATTGCCATCTTCAAGAAAAACGACAACCGCACCATTTACAATGTGGTCTATCGCGACGGAAAAAACGGGTTTATTTACATGAAGCGTGTGGCTGTAACCGGCGTTACCCGCGACAAAGAATACGATCTGACGCAGGGAACTCCCGGTTCGCGCATTCTGTATTTCAGCGAAAATCCGAACGGCGAGGCTGAAGTTCTGCGCGTAACCCTGAAACCGAAACCACGCATCAAAAAACTGATTTTCGAAGTCGATTTTGGTGAACTTGCCATCAAAGGACGTGCTTCTATGGGCAATATCATGACCAAGAACGAAATTCATAAAATAGCCCTCAAAGAAAAAGGGGTTTCAACACTTGGCGGACGCAAAATTTGGTTCGACGAAGATGTGCGGAGGCTTAATTCCGACAACCGTGGCAAGTACCTTGGCGAGTTCAGCGCCGACGATATGATTCTGGTTATTTATAAAAACGGCGATTATCTATTGTGCAATTTTGATTTGTCGAACCATTTCAACGATGGTATTTTGCTCATCGAAAAATACGTTCCGGATAAAATAATTACAGCCGTTTATTTTGACGCCGAACAAGGTTACTATTACGTGAAACGTTTCCCGATAGATGAAACACAGAAGGAAGTTGGGTTCATCGGCGAATTCCCCGAGAACAAACTACATAGTTTTACCTGGGTTGGGCATCCGCGGTTGGAGCTTGAATTTGGCGGCAAGAACGAAGGTCGTGAGCCTGAAATTATTGATGTGGCCGAGTTCATCGGGGTAAAATCACACAAGGCAAAAGGCAAGCGTCTTTCGACCTATGAAATAAAAAAAATAAACGAGTTGGAACCTGTTATTTCTGACGAAGAAGTGGCTGAAGAACCTGTTGAAGAGGTGAAGAATCCAGACATCGTAATCCCGGATATTGAAGATTTACTGTTTGGAACAGACAAACCAACCAATGGAGATGAACCGCCGCCAAATCAGATGGAAATTGAGTTTTAATCATTGACTATGCGAATATACCTGATCGGCTACATGGGATGCGGGAAAACGACTTTGGGACGAAAGCTGGCCGCTACTTTAAAACTTACCTTTATTGATTTGGATATTTTTCTGGAAGAGAAATATTTCCGGACAATTCCACAAATTTTTGAAGAGGAAGGCGAAGCTGAATTTCGCAGGAAAGAACAAAATGTGCTGCACGAAGTTTCCACTTTCGATGATGTAATTGTGGCAACTGGTGGCGGCGCTCCCTGTTTTTTCGACAACATGGAAGTGATGAACAATACCGGTTTCTGTATTTTTCTGGATGTGGACACCGATTCGCTGGTCAACCGCCTGATTCATGCAAAAACAGAACGCCCGATCATAAAAGGGAAATCACCCGACGAACTGCACCATTTCATTGACGAGATGATGCTGAAACGACGTCCTTTCTATGAAAAGGCCAGATACATTCTGAAAGGCAGCGAAATAAAACCTGATCAGGTGATTGAGTTATTGAAAAATCACAACTGAGGATTGTTGTACCATTCCAAAATCCGTTCAAGCTTTTCATCCAAAGGCATATATCCATCGAGCCAGTGAATTTCGATTCCCTGTTTTTCCATTCTCCGGAACCATGTCATCTGCCGTTTGGCAAACTGATGAATAGCTACATTCAGGCCATCAAACATTTGTTGATAAGTGAGCTGTCCGGTCAAATGCTGCGTCATGTATTTGTATTCCAGACCGTAATAAGTCAATTGTTCGGGAGTCAGTCCGCTGTCGAGCAAACGCTGCACTTCGTCCAGCATTCCTTCTTTCAACCGCTGCTTCAACCGGCTGGTAATTCTTTTCCGACGCGATTCCCTGTCGAATTTCACCCCAACCACCAAACTCCTGATTTCAGGCATTCCGGTATCAATTTCAGGATGAGTCAAGTAGTACTCTTCAATTTCGATGGCACGAATCGCCCGTTTGGAGCTTTCTGTATCGGTTTGATTGTGCAGGTAATTTTTGTACGATCTCAGAATTCCGGTCAGTTCCCAAAGCAATTTATCATCCAATTCTTCGCGAAGTTTCTCATTTACCGGAACCTGAATCAATTTATAGTTTTTCAGGACGGCTTCCAGGTACAAACCACTTCCACCGCACATTACAGCAAGTTTGCCCCGATTGGTAACATCATCAAAAATCTTTAAAAAATCTTTCTGGTATTCATATACATTGTATTCGTATCCTGCGTCAACAATGTCGATCAGGTGATAGGGAACCGGTTTCCCATCCACCAAATAATCAGCGTAATCTTTACCGGTTCCGAGATCCATCCCACGGTAAACCTGTCGCGAATCAGCCGAAATTACTTCGCCACCAAGTACCGATGCGACTTTGGCGGCCACCGCCGTTTTTCCTGAAGCGGTCGGACCAAGAATGGTAATGAGATTGTATTTTTCGTTGTGCATGAATTCCTGAAAGTTTAGAGACGCAAAAATACAGTTTTAAATTGTTAATTTTGAAACCAAAATTTATTCATTAAAGCCATGAACACCGGAAAAATTGAAGCGTTAGTAACCGATTTCCAGCTTTACTCGAAAGGAATGATTGACTTTGGCAAGTACTCGTATTATGCCATCACGCATCATTCAACCAGTATTGAAGGAAGTACGCTGACCGAATCTCAGGTTGTTAATTTGCTTGAATATGGCAAACCGGCAACAAATAAACCATTCGATCATCATTTAATGGTTGTTGATCATTTTCATGCCTTGCAATTTGTGGTGGGAGAAGCCGAAAAAAAACGAAAGCTGAGTCCGGAGTTCATTCAGAAAATAAGTGCTTTTGTGATGAAGAATACAGGAGGTGAAGTAAATACGGCTTTGGGAAATTACAATATTGCCAGAGGCGAATTCCGCTTTGGTACGGTACGAGCCGGAACAAGGACTTTTCCGGATTACAAAAAAGTGCCGGAATTGGTTGCTCAGCTTTGTAATGAAACCAATGAAAAACTGAATACCATCAATACTTTTGCAGAAAAATGCGATCTGGCCTTTCATATTCATTTTCAGTTGGTAAGCATTCATCCTTTTGGCGATGGAAATGGGCGAACATCCAGATTACTAATGAATTTTGTGCAGGCATGGTTTGGATTGCCACTTTCGATCGTTTTTCAGCAGGATCGCATCCGCTACATCAATGCACTGGAAACTGCACGGACAAAAGAAACAGAACAACCTTTCTTCGATTTTATGTATTCGCAATATTCCAAATTCCTGAAAAGGGAAATCGCACAGTTAAAATAATTATCGATGGTACGAAAACAACAAAATATAAGCATCAAAAATAAAAAGGCATTCTTTGATTACGAGATCATTGAAAACTTTTATGCCGGAATACAATTGGCCGGAACCGAAATAAAATCAATACGGGGAGCAAAAGCCAGCCTGGTAGATTCGTACTGTTCTTTTACAGGCAATCAACTGTATGTCAAAAATATGCACATTTCGGAATACGAATTGGGAACCTGCAACAACCACATTGCCAAACGCGACCGCAAACTACTTCTGCACAAAAAAGAACTGGCCAAAATTCAGAAAAAAGCCAAAGAAGGCGGGATTACCATTGTACCCCTCAAACTTTTTATCAACGACCGCGGATTGGCAAAACTGGAAATTTCGCTGGCCAAAGGGAAAAAGACCTTCGACAAACGCGAAACCCTGAAATTAAAAGACGCGACAAGGGAAATGGACCGGGCAAGGAAGGTATAGTGGACAGACCAAAGTACGGCTCCCTTTGTAGCGAAGCGTATCGAAGGGGTCATTTACTATAATGTTACACCATATAGGCACAGTAGTGCATAATAGAAAAATCAAAAATTTGATTTCCTTTACTTCAATCTGATTAAATTCCATCAATCTTCAGCCTTTTCACTACCAAACTTGATCGGAATGTTTCTTTCCTTTTTACGATCACAAAAAATTTATTGTCAATTACTGAAAATTTATTGTAATCAATAATTTGCAAGAAGGATTATATTATTAGTTTTGGAAACGAATTTCTAATATTATTGAGGTCACAGCAGTTAATCAAGGATTTTGTTAATTAATTGATCTGTTTTCTTCGAAATGGTTATTCTTTCACGAGATAAATATATAAAGTTGAATAATGAGGAAAATTACAAAAGAAGAACGGATTTATAAAATCGTTGAATATCTACCTCTGCTAACTGATGGACAATTGATTTGGGTTGAAAAGATTGCATATCAATTTACCAGACCAACAGCATTTAAAAGATTACCTACAAGCACAGTAATAGCAAATGATTTTATACTTGATGATTTTGGAGATGCTTTGCGCATTCATCATTGCTTTACTGACGAGCCTTTTACAAAGGATAAGTTTGAATATATACTCGTCAATATTTCGAATTATCATGGTTATAGCGCAGAAAAATCTAAATACAACACACCTGGAGCAGACATTTCAATTAATGAAGAAAAATTTTCATTAAAAACTCAAGCGGATCGAAAATTAAGATCAGATTTTGTCAATATTCATAAATATATGGAGTTGGGGAAAGGAGAATGGACCGATAAAGAAATCCATCTACACTCTTTAACAAAACAATTCCTGCAGCATTTGAGTAATTATGACAGAATCCTGGTTCTAAGAAATATTGGAAGGCCAACTCCTGTAACTCCGTTTTGGAAATATGAGCTGGTAGAAATACCTAAAACGTTATTGGAAGAAGTAAAGAACGGTACTTACGAAATGATGAATGATAGTATTCAAACACCAAAACCAGGTTACTGTAGAGTGTATGATCATGAAATCGGTGCTTTAAAGTATGAGTTATATTTTGATGGTGGCACAGAACGAAAATTAAAAATTAATAAAATCGACAAAAGGTTTTGTGTTGTACATGCTACCTGGGAATTTATTATAAATGAACTAGATGAGGAAAAATAATTATTAGTCAAAAGGAAGCACTGGTTGCATCAGAGTTCGTCTTTTCGCAATTTGTATATATTCAGGATTAAGTTCAATCCCCACGCATTTTCTGTTTAATTTTAGGCTAACTTCACCTACTGTCCCTGAACCTAAAAAAGGATCAAGTATCCATGAATCAATTTTACTTCCAGCCATTATACAGGGCATTATTAAAGATGGAGGAAATACTGCAAAATGAGCATCTTTAAAGGGTTCGGTCTTTACACTCCATACGCTTCTCTTATTACGCGTGTTAAGACCGTCATTTGTTCTCTCTTTTATAGCTTCAAAGTCATAATAATACTTTTCCTCTTTCGTCAGAAGAAAAATATATTCATGAGATTGTGTAGGTCTGTCTTTTACTGATTCAGGCTGGCAATTTGGCTTATACCAAACAATATCAGATCTTAAATGCCATCCGTCAGCTTGAAGTGCAAACGCCAATCTCCAAGGTAATCCAATCAAATCCTTTGGCTTCAATCCTTCAGGAGTTGCTGGTCGGTACGACATGGCTCGTGCAGGATTTTTTTTGTCTGTATCCCTCCATGTTCTTCCGCCACTGGTATAAGCGTCTCCCATATTTAACCACAGTGTGCCGTCATTTTTCAATACTCTTTTTACCTCTCTGAAAACATCCACCATTCTTTTAATATATTCATTTAGACTAGACTCAGCACCAATTTGACCTTCCATTTCATAATCTCGAAGACCCCAATATGGTGGACTAGTTACACATGCTTGAAATTGTGCAGAATCAAATTTTTTCAATTCATCAAAACAATTACCAAGGATTATTTCATAGTTAACGTTTAATTCCAACACTGACTTTCCCATATTCTCCTAAATTAAGTTTCTTCTACAAACCTACCACAAATTAAAGATTTTCCAATCAGATATTCTCGATTGTTCATACGTAATTTCCCCACTCTTCCGGATATAATTCACTAATATTTAATATGGCTGTTGTCAATTGAAATCAACACAACATACTCAATCCATCTGACTTTAATATGAAATTTTAAGCAATAAATTTCTCCTCTAAAAGTTAAAGATGCGGCGAAAAACATTCTATTCTCCGCAAACTGCGGTGAATAAAAAAAGCCCGGTAGAAATCAATCCACCGGGCTTCATATAGAAGTTTAAAAAGATACTTATTTATTTCAAGGTTGCCAGCGCGTCTTTGATGCGGATCAGCGATTTGGTTAGATCGGCTTCCGAAGCTGCATACGAAATGCGGATACATTCGGGAGCGCCAAAAGCTTCACCCGAAACCACGCCGGTAAAGGCATTCGACAGGATAAACAAGCCCATGTCATCGGCATTGTTGATGGTCAATGTACCGTCAGTTTTTCCGAAGAAAGACGAAATATCAGGAAACACATAAAATGCGCCATCGGGTTTGCTGGTTTTTACTCCGGGAATTTCTGCCAACATCGACAATACCAGATTGCGGCGTTTTTCGAATTGAGTCACCATCGCCTTAACCGTGTCGAGTGGCGCGTTCAATGCAGTTACCGAAGCAATTTGCGAAACAGAACATGGTCCGGAGGTATATTGTCCCTGCAATTTATTGCAGGCTTTGGCCAGCCAGAGCGGAGCAGCAATGTAACCAATGCGGTAACCGGTCATTGCAAAAGCTTTTGAAACGCCATTCACCACCACTACCCTATCTTTAATTTCAGGAAATTGAGCGATACTTTCGTGTTTGATTCCATAAACAATGTGCTCGTAAATTTCGTCGGAAATCACGATGATGTTCGGATGTTTGGCGAAAATATCAGCAAAAGCTTTCAGCTCGTCTTTCGTGTAAACACTTCCGGTTGGATTGCTCGGACTGCTGAATAGAAAAGCACGTGATTTTGGAGTGATGGCAGCTTCCAATTGTGCTGGCGTGATTTTGAAATCACTGTCAACCGTTGTTGGAATGATCACGTTTACACCTTCGTTCAGTTTCACCAACTCGATGTAAGTCACCCAGTATGGAGCCGGAATAATGACTTCGTCGCCTTTGTTGATCAAAGCCTGTAACAGGTTGGCAATCGAATGTTTGGCTCCGTTTGACACAATAATTTGATTGGTAGTATAGTCCAGATCGTTGTCGCGTTTAAGTTTATCCACAATCGCTTTCAACAACGAAGGATATCCGGGAACCGGAGAATAGGTAGAATAGTTATCATCAATCGCCTTTTTCGCAGCTTCCTTGATGAAATCGGGGGTATTAAAATCTGGTTCACCAACTCCAAGGCTAATCACGTCGATGCCTTTTTCTTTTAACTCGCGGCTTTTTTGCGCCACAGCCAGGGTGGCTGATTCTGAAAGACACGCAACTCTGTCTGAAACTCTTTCCATAACTGATATTTATATGTAATTAATAATCTAAATTTTCGTGTGCAAGATATGAAAAAAACCAATTGGAACGATTTTCTTGTTTCAATTTGAAAATAAAACGGCACTAATATTTACGATTTGTTATCAGAAAACGCCGAACTAACCAAATTGTTTACTTTTTCCTGAAATTTCCGGTAATCGGCGTAATTCGAAATGATCACCATTTCAGAGCCGGCAATCAGATTATTTAGCGTCTGGGCAATTTCAAGCGGATGGTTTAAATCATCAGGAAAAGCGGCAATCAATGTGGGAACCTTTATTCTTTCAATTTCTTCAGGAGCAGGAAGATCGGACACTGCCCCGCCACGATAAATTTGTGGATAATACGACGGCTCAAAACCAAGCCGGAATTGAAGCAAACGCTCCCATGTACCGGGATTCTCCTGTTCAAAAAAATCGGGCACATCCGTATTCATGGAAATCAGCTTTCTCATAAATTCAGGAATGCCGGACTGATCGGCTTTCGAGGCTATTTTATGATACAATGCTTTAACACCTTTGCGTTTTCCCCAGGCCGGCGGAGGAGTTACCAGAATCAACGCTTTAACTCTTTCAGGATAACGGACTGTAAAATGAATGGCTGTTCCCGATCCCATCGAAGTTCCGCCAAGTATCATTGGTTCGAATTTGTAATGATTGGCCAGATTGAGCAATTCATTGGTCATGCCAGCCCATGAATAATCGCCGGCAACCGATTTTCCGCAGGCATCGTATCGTATCACCGATGCGACTTTTGATACCAGGTTAAAATCGACCATCGAATAAACCGAATCCGATTCTACAGATCCCAGCATTCCGTGCAGCCAGATGAATGGCTGGCCTTCGCCTTGTATGGTAAGTGTGGGAATTTTCATTATTCAAACAAGCCTTCGTCGCGAATCAGCATCAGGATAGAAGAATGTGGCAATATGATGTATTTCTGCTTGTTGAATTCGATTTCCCAGCCACTTTTATTGAGATAGACTGCCAGGTCACCAACTTTTGCCTGAAGCGGAACATATTTCACTTCGTCCTTTTTCTCTTTCCATGGTTCATCAGCATCGGTCATTGCCGGAATCGGATAGCCCGGACCAACATTAATGATGTATCCGCTTTGTGTTTTTTCGTTCTCCACAACCGTTGGCGGCAGGTACAATCCCGAAGTTGTTTTCCCTTTCTGATCTTTGGGACGTATTAAAACACGGTCGCCTACCATGATAAATTTTGCCAGGTCTTGTTCTTCAATGCTGAGTGTCATTTTTCTGATTCTATATATTTCACAAAGATAAAACAATCGTGTTGAATCATTCACGTTCCTAAATATACCCCGTCAAAAAAATAATTGATTTTTCCTGAAAAAATATCGCTATCTAAATAATTAATTTTCAACGACATAAAAATATATTTGAAAATATCTTGAAATTTATTAGTACTATGTGTTGCATGGTATCATAGAAAAGATATATATTTGCAGTACAAATAACAATGCAACGTAAGGTAAATTTTTAAAGAATGTACTATATCAACTGTAACGAAAACAAAATTCAAGCGTCATAGAGTTAGAAACAAAAATTCAGAAACAGAAAAAACAATCTAAAACAATAGGAGAACAAAAAAATGAAAACACAGAACAACACTCAGGAAACAGTTAACGAACAGGTAAAAAGAATGATTTTACGCGGAAGCGCAGTAATTGTAGGTTTGGCTTTAATCAGCCTTGCAGTAAATGCGCAGGATTTGTGGAACCAGTTTTCAAACAACAGCAGTTACGGAAAAACCGCTTTGTTGATGAACAATCAAGATTCTGAAACAAAGACCACCGATGCAGTTTTTGAAGCAATCGACGCAGAAATTGCAATTCAGTTAAATCATTCAGCCGCAACTTTTGCTTTCGAAGCGGAACAGGAAAATGCACTTCAGCTTGAAGCATGGATGACCGATGAAGCTCTTTTCACTTCCAGTTTAGATTTCAACGCCGTTGACACTGAAGCAGACTTGACGATAGAAAACTGGATGACAGACGCCAACAATTTCAGTATTGCAATGATTTCTGAATCAGTTGAAGTGGAAAAACCATTGGAAATTGAACCATGGATGGCCGTTGAAGAATATTTCAACTCAGTTGAAACGCTTACCAATACTGAATCTGTTTTGGACATAGAAAGCTGGATGCTTAACAGCCGTAACTTCAACACACAAAATGAGCCGATGCAACTGGAAGTATGGATGACTGACAATCATTTCTGGGCCTTTAAGTAAAAAACAAAAGCCAATCGACTAATCACAACTTCAGGAGGAAAAGTCATGAAAGCAGACAACACAAAAGCACAAATGCGGAAAGGGGTACTCGAATATTGTATCCTGCTAACACTGCAAAACAAGCCACAATATTCAAGCGACATTATCGTGGAAATGGAAAAATCGAGGCTGATTGTTGTGGAAGGAACCCTCTACCCGATGCTTACCCGCCTAAAAAATGAAGGATACCTTGGATACCGTTGGGAAGAATCCATTCAGGGACCGCCCCGCAAGTACTACGAATTAACCGAAACCGGCAAACTATTCCTGAATGAACTCGGAAATGCATGGAATGATCTGGTCAATGCAGTTTTTCAAATCACAGGCCGCAAATAATATATAAAACCCAATTTAAGAATATAAGCCATGAAAAAGACATTCACAATAAACATTAGCGGCAGTATATTTCACATCGAAGAAGATGCTTTCGAAAAACTTCAGGATTATTTACATCGGCTCAGCCAGTATTTTGGAAGCCAAACCGGCGGTCAGGAAATTTTGCAGGACATTGAATCACGCATTGCCGAATTGCTTCAGGATAAAATGACTGAAAATAAGGAAGCTGTAACAATGGAATGGGTGGATGAAGTAACCGAAAGAATGGGAAAACCCGAAGACTTTATGGACACCGAACAGACTGAAAGTGCCGGAGGAACTGCCACCGAATCAAAAGGTGAAAAAATCAGGAAACAATTGTACCGCGATCTCGAAAACCGCGTTCTGGGCGGAGTTTGCTCCGGAATGGGCACCTATTTTAACATCGATCCGGTATTCATCCGCATCCTTTTCGTACTGCTTGTTTTTCTGGGTGCCGGAGTTTCAATCATCGTATATCTTGTATTCTGGATTGTCGTTCCTGCAGCCCGTAGCACTGCTCAACGTCTTGAAATGAGAGGCGAAGAGCCAACAATCTCGAATATTCAGAAAACAATTCAGGAAGAAATTAAAGAAGTAAAAGACAGTTTCTCGAAAATGAATCAGTCAGAATCGTTCCTGAAAGGCAGGGAAGTCGCTGACAAAGCCGGACAAGCTTCGGTTCAGGTTCTAAAACGATTGGCAAGAGCGCTCGGTATCTTTCTGGGTGGGCTCCTGATTTTTCTGGGATTTATTGGTCTGGTAATATTTCTGGTATCAGTGGCCATTGGCGGATCGGCGCTTCATGGAAATTCAGGAATGTTTCAGCCTGATGTCGATTTACCTAACCTGCTTGGGTTCTTTGTCAGTCCCGGATTGGTCGGTGTTTCCATCCTTCTGATTGTATTGATCATCGGAATTCCGTTGCTGGCCACGCTGTTTGTAGGCACCAAACTGGTATTTCGCTATAAAACAAACAATAAACTAATCGGGATGGGAGCCTTTGGAATATGGCTGGTGGCGCTGATTATAACCATTGCTATTACAGCCGGCCAGTTCAACAATTTCATGCTCGAAAATACCGCAACAACAGGCAAGCCAATTGATTGTCAGTCGTGCAAAACATTGTACCTGAAATCGGGTACACTGCCAACCAGCATGGATATTGAAAAAAACATCGACATGGACGACTTCTTGGTTGCTACGGTCGGTGGGAAACAGGTTCTTGCCGGTCGCCCGCACCTCAAACTCGAAGCTACCGATGGTTCCGACTTTTCGGTTATCATCAAACGAAAAGCCCGCGGTAAAAATAACGAAGCCATTCAAAACAGTCTGAAACAAATTCAATACGAAGTAAATTCAAAGGATTCAACTCTTGTGCTCGACCAGTTCTTTACGCTTGACAATCAGGCAAAATGGCGCAATCAGGAAGTACTGGTTACGGTAAAAGTTCCGAAAGGGAAAATGGTACATCTTGGCAAAGACCTCGACCAAATGCAGTTCGATTTTGAAAACCTGAACAACCTCTGGAACAAGGAAATGACTGGAAAAACCTGGACAATGACTCCGGAAGGCCTTGCACTTAAAGAATAACAACAGACGAAAAGCAATATCAACAGGAAACAAAATAAACACAAACTCAGAAACAATTAAAACTTAAAGTCATGAAACGATTAACGCGCTCAAACGAAAAATTAGTAGCTGGTGTAATAAGTGGAATTTCAAACTACATCAACCCGGAATGGGATCCGACATTTTTAAGATTGGCATTTGCCGTAATTGCCTTTTTCAACCCGGCATTTATTCTGATTTATTTTGGAATGGCCCTTATTGTTCCTCTTGAAAAAATGGAACTGCGAAACAATGAAGCAACTTCATAATTGTCAATCAGTTGAAATCATAGTTACAGGATTTGGGTGGTAAAAATTCAATGGGGAGCAAAAATTCCGATCTACGGCATTTTGCTCCCTTTTGCTGTCCACCAGTAAATGGCCTGCATTTCCAATCTTCCCGAAAATATTTCCGGATCGGTCGATTCCATGCGGATTATTTTAGTTTGTCTTTAAATACCTTCCTGAACTTCTGCAACTTAGGCACAATCACAAACTGACAATAACCTTGTGTTGAATTGTTTTCGTAATAATCCTGATGGTATTTCTCTGCCGGCCAAAACTTTTCAAGTGCAGTAATTTCAGTCACAACCGGTTTACCAAATACATTCTCCTTGTTAAGCTCTGCCTTGTATTTTTCCGCCAGTTCTTTTTGCTGCGGCGAGTGGTAAAAAACAACCGAGCGGTATTGAGTTCCCACATCGGCGCCCTGTCGGTTCAGCGTAGTCGGATCGTGTGTTTCCCAGAAAACTTCGAGCAGCTCGCGGAAACTGATCACAGCCGGATCGAAAGTGATTTGAATTACTTCGGCATGTCCGGTTTCGCCCGTGCAAATTTCCTTGTAAGTCGGGTTCTTCAATTTTCCTCCTGAATAGCCCGATTCAACGGATTCAACACCTTTCAGACTTTTAAAAATTGCCTCTGTACACCAAAAACATCCGCCACCAAAGGTTGCAGTTTCGGTTTGTCCTGAACTTGTTAACTGTGTCATTACTGATAATATTAAAATGAAAAGAAATTTTGTCATCGTATTTGCTTTTCATTTCAAAACAGTTGGGGCGGGAAAAGGTTGAAGGGGGCGAAAGTGGTTTTTGCGTTAGCTATTCAATCATTCAATAGTCAAGACAACTCTTTTTCCGAAACCTATTTCAACTAATTTGTGCAAAGTAGATAAATACTATCTGTTTGCAAACCAAATTCTATAATCGTCAATTAATTGGAAATCAGTCAGGGTTTTGTCAATCACTTCCAAGTCACAAAGGGGAAACTCATATTTTTTCCCTTTAAGTATTATTGATGCTATTACTCCGTACATATCTACAATATGAGGTAATGCTTTTATTAAAACTTTATCTCCATCTTTTATCAACCAATTATCTTCCGATTCTGAAACAATTGCTTGAATGGGAAAAGTCAACTCTTTATCGAGATGCGCAACCCATTTTTCCAAGCATTTCATTTCATCATGTGGGTCAACTCCTTGAAGTATCTTTGAAATTCTCAATCCTTCTTGTCCTAATGAGTCCCAATAATGTTTATCTGACAATTTTTCTTTTGACTTTTTGACATTTCCTTTTTTGTCTCTTGAAACCGATTTTTCCAAATCTGTTTCATATAAAACCATACAACTCCAGTCGTAACCATCAATCTCAGATTGCTTAATGTAATCTGAAGGCATTTGTAACAAGGTAAAAGAATCCCACTCAGTGGTAATCAAAACATTGTCTTTGTCAGAATCGGAATCAATCTCTAAAACTCGTCCTTGCCAACCACCAATTTCAAATTCTTCCAAATCGGGTTCTTTAACTCCCTCTCTTACAACTACACTATCTCCAATCTTAAAATTTGATTTCATTTCAAAAAAATTGATGCCGTTTCCAGCGTGTGTTTAAAATGCATTACAACGGTTAGCCTATATGCAGGGCGGGCTGCATTTCAAAAATACTAATTTCCTGTCAACAAACCACCGAAACCTGACTTGCCGGGTATTTTGCTGTTGTGGGTTCGGTTTTATTCTTTTTACAACAAATAAATATCACTGTCAGATAATGAATTCCGTGTCAAATTGTAAAATTCTCCGATCACTTTTCAACGAAGTAAAAAACATTGTCTGAAAAAATGTTCCATGCGATAGTATGATAAAGTTAAATATGAACTTTTCAAAAACAAATTCAAAAATCCTCTTTACTATTGTCTTGTAATTATTTAACAAAGCTATCTATGTTTTTCTCTTTAGATAGCAAAAACTTTAAAAAAGATTTATTCTGTAGTTTGCAGGTTTGTAATACACTAACCATTCTTAGATAATGAGGAAACTGATGTTCTCCAAACGAACCAGATATTTTTCTTTGGACACATATATGTCTTATGCCGTTTTCAGCAGCATTGTTATGCCATTTTATCCCATCATTGTGTATAAATGTAAAAAGACTACCCTTGTAACGTTTAAATCTTTTTTGGTATAATAAACACAGTTCTGATTTATAAATCTTGCCATCTATTACTTTGTTGAAAAATTTATCAACGCATATTTGAAACTTTGCCAGAAATTTTGTTTTAAGTCCATGTATATTAGCAGCCTGAATTATTGGGACAATTAGATTTCGAACTTCATATACAAAGAGTTCATATTCTTTATCAAAGGGATTACTCCATAAATCATTATTTAAATCTCTGATGAGGTGAACCCAACATTTTTGTTGTAAACAATCAATTGAATCGTAACCAGCATAAAAATCCGATATTAATACACCTTTATAATCTTTAAGAAAATTTTTAGCTGTAATAGCATCGCGAGTTTTAGAAAATACAAAAGTAACGTATCTATCAGTTGTAAAAATCCAAACATATTGATTATCACCTTTAATATTTACACTTGTCTCATCTGCATGAATAAATGAACTACCTAAAATATTTTGAATTATTTTATCTTCTGTTTCTTTATAATACTGACTAAAATCTTTAATTATTTGAACTCCATAAGCAGAACCTATTTTGTCATTAATTAATCCCAAAAGGCTATTATTTATTTTTGTAAACGATAATTGTATTTCAATTCTTTGAAATACAATCCAAGATTTGAAATTGTGACCATACAATTGTCTACTTATTTGTCTGAAATTTAAAGGAGGATAAGTAACATTACAAATAGGACAATTTCCATGAATTCCAATATATTCAGTTATTGTTTTTTTAACGCTATTTTTCCCAAATACTAAATCAATGACAACCCTTTTTGATTCAATTTTTGATTTAGTTAATTTACGTTCAGGATGTTTGAAACAGTATTTATCTGGTTCAAAACGAATTGTCTTAGTCGGACGACTCATCGATTTACTAAGCCATGCAAACCATTTTGCTTTTATAGCTTTTTCTTTATGGATTTTATTTAGCTTATTTTTAAGGATATCTAATTTAATTTTCTTTTTATTGTATTCATTATGTGCCAATTCCAGAACAAGTTGAAATTGATTATGCAATTTATTGCTTTCTTCTGAAGCTATCTTTTTTGGATTTTCGACAAACTCAAGGTCATTAGATATGGTAGCTGACATTTGAATTCGAGTTAACTCATTTGTTAATACACTCAGAGCCATACAATCCTCTTCATTGTATGATAGTAAATTTTGTTTGAAATCTAAACTACCATTTTCCCAATGATTTCTCCAAACTATACTTTGCAGCCCAGAAGCATTTATATTAGTCCATTTCATTCCTAAAACTCGCCCCAATTCTTTAAGTCCATTTGAGTAGGCAGGAAAGTATATTCTTCCAAAAATGAAAGTGTTTACATTTACCATTCTATTTTTAAGCGAATCAATATTCGTATTATATCGTTTTGATAATACATCAAATGCTTTTGGTTCAAAACTACCATAGTGATAAATAGGCTTATCAGGATAAGTTTCAATTAAACTAAGCAAATTCAACCATGAAGCTTCCTCATCTTTTAATGTGTTCGACCAGAATGAATGATATTTTTGATTTTCATTTTCCAAAATCACTACACCAAACAGATAATAAAAGTTTTCTTCTGGAATACTTTCAATATCAAGGAAAATTTCAGTTTTGTTTCGCTCTAAAAAAGGTAGTTTTTGAATATATGTTTTTTCAGTTCTAATTGCTAAAGCTTGCAATTCTGGTTTGTAATTAATATGGTCATTTTTAACACGTCTATTCTTTCTACGGGGCTTATAGACGTATGATAGCTGTTTTATCGTAAATATTCCTTTTTTCTCAAAGCTGTTAATTTGCTTGAGAGTAATGCGGTTTAGCAAGGTTAAATTATCTTCATTTATTGCTTCTGTTTTGCATAATACACAAAAAGAACATTGCTCACAATGTTTATTCAGATACAATCTTGGCGATATGCTATTGAACTTTTGAATTTCATTTATGGCCTTTTTTGCTTCACTTTTAAATGGCTTTAAGTTCAGTCTTTGTTGTTCTCCTTTTTTATTAATTACAAATGCCGTATCTGAAAATTTAGCTTGAATTTTTTCTAGCACTAACGACAGAAAAACCAGCTCCATACGATTTTCTTTAGCAATCTTATTAGTTCCGATAAAAATTCCTGGTTCATAATAAAAATTCCCAAATTTTGAGTTTCCTTCTTTTCTGATTAAAAGATTGCAGTCAAAATCAAAACAATCTACCCTGATCTTAGTTCCGTAAACTATTGAAATTCCGTTGTTTAGAATGCCTATCTTATAGTTTTGAGCTTCATTTTTTTGAAAATATGTTTTTGCTGTTTTTTCTTTTGCTTTAATTATTATAGTCTCATAATCAGTTAATTCGTATTTGTCAACTGAATTATTCATTAAATACGCTTTCATTGAACATTGAAAATATGCAGTAATAAGTTGCGGACTGATTGGTTTCATAATCAAATATTCAATTCAAAACAAGTCTATAAAAACTATGGAAAACCATGCTTTTTTTCTCTTCTACAATGAATTGTCAACTCCAAAGACTTAACTATTCCAAAAACTTGTCAAATGGCTCGGCCCTGTCAAACAACGAAACTCTTCAAGAACCCGAAACAGTCAATTTGAAAACTTTGTCAAAAAAGCGATACCGTTTCAAGTTGCGATTAAACTGACCAGCAACTTGAAAACATCACCAAATATATAGTACTTTTTTGAGCTTCGAAGCGTATTGAGCATATTTTGTCTTAATTTCTTTCACTCGAATTTACACCTAAAAAACAAGTAGTTATACAAATTACATTCGCCCTGCAATCGGATTAAAGTGGGTTGACTGCAATCGGTGTCATTCCCCGTTAAATGCGCTACGTTCAAATTCCAATACTTCCAGATCTTTGATGTTTTTTCCGTCGATAACAAACCGCACGGCCGTGCAAACCTGGTGAATGCCTTTGTTTCCGGCGGCTCCGGGATTGATATGTAGCAAGTGGTATTTCGGGTCGTAAATCACTTTCAGGATATGAGAATGCCCGGAAATAAAAAGCTGTGGTGCTTTATTGTAGAAAAGAGTTCTAATCCGCTGTTCGTACTTTCCCGGATAGCCACCAATATGGGTCATCAGCACATCTACTTCTTCGCAGAAAAAACGCTGATCGACAGGAAACATGCGCCTCACAACGTGATCGTCGATGTTTCCGTAAACCGCACGAAAAGGTTTGAATGCAGAAAGCAGGTCGGCAGTTTCGGCATTGCCAATGTCGCCGGCATGCCATATTTCGTCAACCGGTTCAAAAAATTTGAAAACACGGTTGCTCAGTGTGCAGTGTGTGTCCGATAATAATCCTATTTTCTTCATTCTGCAATTTTACAAATTATTTACTCAATTATTTTCGATGAAAAGTGTAACTTTATATAAAATATGAAGGGCCGTTTGTTCGTGCTATCCTTTGCCGTCAGCTTCAGCTGACGGACATATTTGCAACTGAGACCAATGGCTTTAGCCACTAACAATTTGGGCTAAAGCCCAGATAACTCAATCTCATTTTATCCGTTGACTGAAGTCAACGGCAAAGGATAACAGCTCAATGGATGGCTATTTATATAAATAGAGACCATTTTTTATAAATTATAAAATCCCATTTCCATGAAAAAACTGGCAACCCTTCATCTCCTTTTTGTTGTATTATTCTTTGGCAGTTTGTATTCGTGTAAGCAACAAGTTAAATCCGATCAGGTTATTAAAATACTGGAAGTTGATCCTGGCTTCAGCACCTATATTGAAGAATATTCAAGTGGAATTGTACCTGTAAATTCATCGTTCAGGGTTAAGCTGACAACTGCTGTTGCAACTTCCATCGAAAATAAAAAAGAGCCCACTGACCTGACGAAACTCTTCGCAACAGAACCTTCGGTGAAAGGAGAATGCACTTACGAAGATGGGATTTTCACCTTTAAACCCAGTGAAAACCTCAAAGAAGGAACTGAATATAAAATTACTTTCAGCCTGAAAAGTGTGATGGATGTTCCGGCGAAATACGAAGAATTAAAGTTTAACGTCTTTACGCTCAAACGCAATTTTTCGGTTTCAGTGGAAGGATTGAAAACCAGTTCATCAGAGCTAAATGGCCAATATTCGCTTCAGGGAGAAATACTTACCTCGGTACCACTTAATCCTGAAGAAGTGGAACAAATAATAGAGGCAGAACAGGACGGAAAAGAATTAGTCGTGAAATGGGAACACAATGCCAGCGAAAATCGTCATCAATTTTCGGTGACGGAAATACAACGAAAATCCAAAACTTCGACTGTTGATCTCTCCTGGAACGGAAAAGCGGTGGATGTTAAAGAAAAAGGCGAAGAAAAAATTGAAATACCTGCTCTTAATGAGTTCACGCTTATCAGCACCATTATAATTCATCAACCGGAGCAACAACTCAAATTGATATTTTCTGACCCGATTGACAACCAACAGGATTTGGAAGGACTTGTTGAACTAAAAGGTGCCGGTTCATTAGAAATGGCGGTAGATGGCAATCAACTGACTGTTTACCTGCGGGAACGCCTGGCTGGCGAATATTATCTGGCAATAGATAAAAACATAAAAAATATAAACGGGCAATCATTGTCTGGGGGAATATTAAATAAAATCGATTTCCAGCTCTTAAAACCAGAATTGCGACTACCGGGTCGCGGAGTTATTATGCCTGACAATGGATCTGTTATTTTCCCTTTCGAAGCCGTTAACCTGAAAGCTGTTGACCTTCGCATTGTGAAAATTTTCCCGTCAAATATGATTAATTTCCTTCAGGACAGATCGTTGAGCGACACCTGGAATATGAAACCGGTCGGCAAACTGATTTACAGCAGGCGAATTGATCTGGTGAGCGATGAATTTGTCAACTTCAACAAATGGAATGCTTTTTCAATCGATCTCTCCAAACACATCAGTATCGAGAAAGGCGCTATCTATCA
>DAITNH010000027.1:15053-27943 GCA_036834745.1 Prolixibacteraceae bacterium | reverse complement strand
GTTTGATCGCAGGATTTACCGGGTAGGGAATTTCCTGTGTTGGGTCGGTATTGGACATGCCCCAAATATAGATCAAGGCTTCCTGATAACTTACAGGGATGGACTGGTAATTTAGCGATTCGCCCAAGGGTAAATATTGCCGGAAATGCTCCAGGTCTTTTGACAGCAACGTGTAAGCCATCAGATATTCATATGCCATCCGGTTTGTTTTGTTTTGCATGAATAAAAGTCCAAGCATCATGTCTTTCTCAGCTTCACTGAAAAGAAAATCTTCCTTCGTGCGGCATTGACGCAACCAACCCCATTCAGAATGCTGTTCGATCAGTTTTTCGTCTTTCATGGTTTGAAGTGCTTGTTTTGCCCAACCCCGGTAATAAAAAGTCTGTTGCAGCAGGTGTAAATACTTTCCGGCAACAGCGTAATTGCCATTGATCAGGTTGGTCTCCGCCAAGCGCTTCACCGAGCGCACACTTTTCTGGTAGTCGGGTAAAGCCTCCATGGCTTCAAAAGCATAGCGTTGCGCCGTATTTACAAATCCCAGATGATAATACACCTCGCCTGCAATCATGGGTATGGTATAGTCGCGGGTAAAATCCGGGAGCAGGCCACCCACACCATTCTGGTAATAATGAAACATCCGGTCGGAAAGCAATCCCTGCTTTGCCAGTGCCAGATTTAAACAGGTTACCGAAAGCGGTCCTGAAGGTGATTTTTTATCGGCAAGCTGAATCACCCGATCCCATTTTCGCATCCGGATATTAAAATCGTATGCCATCACTTCTTCCTTTTCCATATCAGCCGATTGGCTAATAAATACCGATCCTCCAACAATCAGCAAAAATATTTGAATACTCAGAATGAGTGAGGCTCTTTTTGCCTGAAGACGGGCTGACAGAAAACGAAACGCAAAGGGAATGAAAACAATCAGGAATCCGATTACTCCCACAGCCAGCGGAATATTTACAGGGAAGCGGTAATAATTGGCTCCGACCCAAACCTGTTGCATCGGGTATTGAAGGAAATATGTTTTGCTTAGAATCGGAAAAGCCAGGGCGAGCAGGATACCGGCAAGAGCCAACAATGCCAGCTGATTTTTTTTCATTTCCCGGGTGGTTAGTTCTCTTGAAATTGCAAACAGCGGAAGCAGCAAAAAAGCACCTCCGGCAAGCCAATACAGCAGCGGAATTGAAATCAGTAAAAATGAAATTCGAAACGGAATTGAATTGAATAGGGTATAGGCATGAATCCAGGCGGTCACGAGCAGCATGGCCGCAACACCTCCAAGCAGGTAATTCTCGTCGCAGAGCAGTCCCCAATAGAGCAATGACGGAATAAACGTGATTGGTACGAACAACGGATTCACACCCATCCGGCGCGAAACAGACCAAACCGCCCGCTGCAGGAGCGTCAGCATTGATGCAATGACAATTGCTCCTACCCAGGAATAAAAGAAAAACTGAGTGAAGAAATTCCCGGCGTAATCGCTAAACCCACCTGGTTTTTCCATCAGCTGAAAGAAGTAGTCAGCAGTGAACAGGAACATTTGATACTGCTCCTGATAGTTCAGGTGGAAGGGGTAGATAAAAGCAAAAAACAGAAATGCGATTACTCCGAATGTCAGTGAAAGCAACTTATCGATTGAAAATATCTTCATTAAAAAAAGGTTATCACTTAAGTTGTAAATTTCAATAAAAATCAAAATTTATTATTGATTAATTATTGGCTAAAGTATTGAAAATTAACTGAATATTCTATTTATTTCACCAGTTCAGCCTCCTGATCCCAAAACACCCGTTCGATATCCCTGGCATCAAATGGCGTCGGGCCATCAGACAATTCAGGAATATTAAACGATTTAAGCAGGTTGTCGTACACCGATGGATCGCGCTGCGGCAAAACAAACGGTTTGTGCGCTTTTCCCGTTGAATCGATGTAACAAAAATAGGGTTTGCCGTAAATTCCATCGTCGCGTTTACTGGCAAAAACAAACCAGCGGCTGTTTGCCGACCAGCTGTGATAGGAATCGGAATTTGGCCCGTTAACCACTTTCAGACTGTCAATTTTACCCGTTTCGAGGTTCATCATCTGCAAATCGGCTTCGCGGTGCCAGATCGGGAAAGTGCCGTAATCAGCCACGGTATATAGCAGGAACTTGCCATCGGGCGAAGTTTTCAGATGACAAACCGATCCATTCATTTTTTTTGCATCCCAAAGCGTATCAGCCTGTAAGCCAATTATGCCTGTTGCTGCATCGAAACTTGTCCGGCAAATGCTGTATTTCAGTGACTTGATGCTGTCGGGCAAAGGTACGGCAGGCGCCACGCAGTAATAAATCAAGTTTCCATCGGCTGAAAATACCGGAAACGACTCAAATGCGGTGGAGTCGGAGAGGAACGGACGAGTGCTTGTTTCATTGGTGTCGAAGTTCAGAACGATTAAATCCGAAGCGGTATCGTACACTTCCAGGCGTTCGCTTTTATAAGCATGAAGTTCCGGAATGATGATGTTCGTGGAGAAAACTGCATATCGCCCGGTCGGATGGAAATTGCCATAAACAGCATTCGAAATCATGTCGTTGTCCTTTGTGTTTATCTTTCTCAGCTTGCCATCTTTGTTCAAAATAGTACCACCGTTTTTCCCCCGCAGATGAAACATGGAAAGCGAAGCATTTTGGTTGCCATAAATGTGACAGTTCATACAACTTCCATCGGTTAAATTATTGTCAGCAATCACCCGCTCATCAAATGATTCAATGTTCCGCTCCACAATCTGCAGTTTGTTCCAGACTTCATATCCGGGTTCAATCAGGCGGTAACTAAGGTAAGGGCTTATCGAATCGATTTTTACATGCCAGTTAAATGGGGCATACTGAATCCATTTTCCATTTTTTCGGGCAGTCACCCGAATGCTCAGGCTTTGTCCTTGTTCCGATGCAATAAGTGACTTCCATTTTTTTACCGGAATCGAAATTTTTCCATTTCCCCTGGCAGTTACAGAGCTGTTGCTGCCTTCAATTAAAACGATCATTTTGTCGGTCGAATCGCGCATCATGAAATTCAGGGGCGCCACATTCACCGGAATGGTTACGTCGGTGTAATCGGGATAGATGGGCGGAAGTTCATGGCTTATCCTGACGTCTGCAGGACCGCTGCACGCCATCAGAACTAAACCTGCAATTATAGAAAGAATTGTATTTCTCATTGCTTTTGTATGGTTGCAAAATGATAATAGAACCAGTAAGATTGACCAAAGCGTTCTTTCAGGGCGTTCATATCCCCCTTTGTTTGTTCGTACATTTTGGTATAGGCAATAAAGTCCTTCATCTTTTGGGGATTGATGGAATAGGCAGCAGCCTCATCGCCGGAAGCCTGTGAAGCGAACAATTGAATTAACAGGGTTTCACTGTAAACCAACGGAACTGGCCGGTCAATCTGTCGGGCATATTGATCGTACGCTTTTTTAAACGCTTTCAAATCCTTGTCCAGCAGGAAATGACACAGCAAATAATCGAGTGCGATCCTGTTTTGTGGATTTTGCTCAATAAGAAACTGGAGTGAAGCCACATGGTCGTTCGATTTTCGCAAGGTGTCGGTATTTGGAATCTGCTCCCGCTTTTCGGAAAGCCATTTGGTCGGAACAGCAGCATGGTTCATGATCTGCCGGCTTTCTGCCCATTTCTTGTGGAACAGGGTTTTATTGAGTATCCGCAAATATATGTCTGACGCGGCGGTGTCTCCGTTAATCAGGTTGATTTCAGCCAAACGTTTGATCATTCGTGAACTTCGCTGATAAGGCGAAAATGTATTTCCAAGCATGGCCGAATGTTGGGCAAGGTTCATGTCGCCCATCAGAAAAAAGACTTCATTGCTCACAAAGATCGATTGCCAGCTTTCCTCCGGCATTACCGGCAATATCAAACCATAAAAAGACGGCTGATAGTATTCGAGCAGATGTTCGGGCAGCACTCCGTTTTCTGCCAAAGCCATGTTGGTGAAGTAGGTGGCTCGCCTGTCCTTCAGATTGTATTTTTGCGAAAGTTCAATCACGCGATCGCTGTTTCCGAAATAAGTTTCACTGTCCAGCGACAGGATTTTTTCGAGCCTGAAATTGGCATTTACCGATAGTCCACCAATCAGCAACCCGATGAAAACCAGGGGAACAGCAATGATGATCAATTTCGGACGATTGAGTTCAAACCTTTTCAGGAAAAAAACACCTGCCAGTGTAAAAATAAAAGCGCCGGGCAAGAGTAAACTTTGTACCTGAATTGCAGGGTAAATATAGGCTTGCAAGGTGGTGAGCAGATAATAGTGCCTGAAGGCCAGAGGAATCGCAACTGCCACGGCACCGGCAACAATCCATTTGAATAAACTGAATCTTCCCAATTTCGTGTCCCGGGCAACAATCAGTAACGGAAGAATAAGAATCGACATTCCGGCCAGCCAGTAGCCGATAAAAATTAAAATCGGGCCTGAAGCCAGTGAAAGCCAGCGGTTCGAAATTAAGGTGTAAATCAGGAATAGCAGGAGGGCTGCAACAAAGCCAATGGAAACGGATACGCTGTGTACTATTTCGCAGTGAAGAATCCAGTCGGCAATAACAGGCAGCAATGCCCAAACAGGTGCTTTGCTTGTGGACGAAATTCGTTTGATGACGATTGAACCGATCAGCCATTCAAGCAGAAATATCAGGGAAAGCACTGTTGCCCCACCACCACGGAGATAAAAAAACTGAGTCAGGAAATCGCCGGTATAGCCAGCCAGCCATGCGGGTTTGTTGAAATAGGAAAGAAAATAATCAGAAGAAAAAAGGAACAACTGTATCTGCTCTTTGAAGAACAAATGGTACGGATAGAAGAATTGAAAAAACAGGAAACTTGCACCAACAAGGCCTACGGGTAATATCCAATCGATTTTTTTTTCGTATTCCGCCATTCAATCCGGTGGTTAATGATCATTTCAGATTCAAATTCTTTTTTTGTTCGGGAGTGAAAGAATTACCCATTAATTTGGCAACAAATTTTCCAACAACATTGTCGTGATTGTTGCGCGCAAAGTTATAATGAAAATCAACAATCCTGATATTTAGTGAGTCAGCCGTCTGTTTGATTGCTGTTTGTTCTGAACTGTCAGCGATGTTAAACTTTTGCTTCAGCTCTTCATGGAGATAGTCAGCCATCAGTTTCTTTTCTTTCCAGTATTGAAGCGAGTCGTTGAGTGCTGTGCCGCGAACCATGCTGTTTGTGCCAATCCTGACGGTTAATTCTCCCGGCTCTTTTACCACAAGCAATTCCTGAAGGTTTAAACGCAGTGCCGGTTTTGGTCTGATAATGTATATTTCTGCGGAATTGGCTACTCCTTTTATTTGAAACATTCCATTTACAATGAAGGCAGAATCCACTTTTTCTTTTACCGCATTTTCCAATGGAACCAGATAAATAACCTCGCCGTCGTATGTTTTGTCGGGCAACTGACCTTGTATCCTGAACTGGTCATCAGTCTGGCAACCGGCCAGGATTAAAAATAAGATATAAAAAATGCTTCGCATAGTATTGAATCAAACAGTAACCGGCAAAAATACAAATAGTTAACGAAAGAAGAGGACGGACTTTATGCCCGTCCTCTCTATCATTCAATGATTTTAAATCTCTTGATTATTTAGCCTTAAACATCCAAAACCAGGCAGTTCCCCAAGAACCTGCACCAGGTTCAGGAAATGCAAGAACAAGCTTGTCGGCGTCCAATTTTAGAATATCATATTCATAAACTGTTGCGCCTCCGCCGTTGGGCTGAATTCCACACAGAACACCAATGTTCTTGGTTTTTAATTTTCCTTTTGCCCAAACTGCGCCACCGTCGTCCATTGTCTTTGCAGACATGTCAAAAGAGAAAGAACCTTTTACTGAAGAAGCATCGCTCTTGATCTTTGTAAGCGAAGAACCGCCTACCGCGAACACCATTTCAGCACCGGCACCTTCTCCGGCAGCCTGTCCATTGATGTCTTTCAGTGCAACCTTCCACCATCCCGGAGAAACATTGCCTTTGTAGCCACCGTTGCCCCATACCGCACCGGCCTGGGTATCATCCCAAACCCAGCTTTTTTCACCGGATCCACAAAGTAAGCCCCATTCTGCAGGGACGTTAAGCAGTGTGTCGATCTGCACGGTTATGGTTTTTGTAATGGTTGTTCCATCGTGATTTAATCCGGTGAACACAATATCATTGGCACCCTTGAGTACCAGCATAACTGTTGTCTTTGTACTTGTTGTTGTACCGTTCCCGTAATTCCATGAACTCAGGCAACCAACCCCATCGCTGTTCAGTTCAATACTATTCGATTTTTTACCATCAACCATTACCGGAGTTGCTGAGATTTGCAGATCGTCGGCTGTTATTGCGCCTGACAAAACATCTCTGTTCTCTATCGGATCGCAGGCAACCATCATGATCGAGGCTGCCAGGATGGAATATATAAATAACTTTTTCATATCAGATTTTTATTAAATGGTTATATCTTATTCATTCCAGCTGACAAATACGGCAGAAGCATCCCAACCTGGATTCTGTTTCAAGACCCCGTTTGAAAGATCTATTTCAGACTGAGGAATTGGCATGAAACCCTTTGTTGCATCATACCTGGCAGCATAACCTGCACCCTGGTTTTTCATCGTTGTAGCAACACCACGATTCCAGATATCTGAACCGAGCTGATTCGAAAGCGCTTCTTTTGCAATCCCCCAGCGGCGGATATCGCTCCAGCGTGTTCCTTCGAAAGCAAGTTCCCAACGACGTTCGTTGCGAAGTGCATTTACAGAATAGCCAACTTCTGCCAGTCCTGCACGGGCGCGAACTTTGTTCATACTTTCTGCAGTACCCTTCAGTTCTGAGTGCATCAAAAGAACATCAGCAAAACGGATGATATTCAAATCCACTTCATGACCTAACTGAAAGTCGTCAGCAGCACCATCACCGTAATATTCCGCTGAAGAGGTGAAACTATTGAACAACGCTTTGATTGAGCCATCTGCTTTGTATGATTTCGCACCAGTTGTTGCAATAATTTTCTTCTGGTAAAAACCAGATTCTTCCATCAATTTATCGGCGCCATAAACATAGTCAGCCGTTTTTGTACCGTCAAGGATTGAAGCTTCACGACGTGGATCATTTGGCTCGGCAGCTTTCCATTCATTCCAAAGTTTAGGGCTCACAGGACCTGCTCCCCAACCTTGTCCGAAGGGAAACATGTTTTTAAACTGATCGGCACCACCATGGCTGCGTATTCCAAAGTGCAGCATGTACTGGTTTGAATATCCAATGGTAGTTCCCCAACTTGCCAAATGCGAAAATTTAATTGCAAATACCTGTTCAGGATTATTGCCATCTTTCACCCATGCCGGAGCATCTTTGGCATAAGGATAGTCTTTCTTTGAAAGTGTATTGGTATAAGGCCACAAACTACGGAAGTCTGTTAGCAAATCGTTGCCGCTGTTTGCGATACAATCCTCCAGGCCGGCAATCACTTCAGCTTTGGTAACAGAACCAGAGATGTTGCCATCAGCGTCCATCAAAGGAAGCGCTTCTTTGTTGTAGAATCCTGTGTAGAACAAATAAACGCGGGCCAAAAGTGCCTGAGCAGCCCATTTGGTAACGTGTCCGTTGCCTGAAACTGTTTCATTCCATTTTTTGTCAGGCATAATACTGATGGCTTCTTTTAACCCGGCAGCAATAAAACCATAGACTTGTTCAGGAGTTGCCTGGGCAGGATATTCCTGTGCTTCAGCTACTGTACCCGGAACCTTTGTAATCAAAGGAATATTTCCGAACAACTCTGCCAATTCGTTGTAAAAATAAGAACGAAGGAACAGGGTCTCGCCTTTCAGCTGATCTCTCAACTCTTCATTTTCCACTTTGTCAAGGTTGGCAACAGCCATGTTGGCACGGCTAATTCCTGCGTAACGATCGGACCAGAAGGTTTTGAAACGATCCATGTTGGTGTACAACAAGTGGTCGAGAACCTGCATGTCCTTGTCATTTTCGCCACCACCGCCGAAACGATCGTCTGAAGCCAATTCGGCTGCATAAAAATAAGTGTTGGCGACATTGGCCACCGGCTTGTTTAAGGTGGCATAAACACCCGTTACCATTTGAATGGCATCAGCTTCGGTGTTGGGGTAATTTCCGGTATTCTTTTTAGTATAGCTCTCTGTGTCGAGATAGCTCTCGCAACTCGTAAATAAAAGAGCAGTCGCTGCAAAATATAATATCTTTTTCATATTTATACCCTCATTAAAATTTAAGATTAACACCAACCATAAAAGTTCTTGGACTTGGGTAATAACCTAAGTCAATACCTGATACCCAACTTTTATCGTAACCATAGCCAATTTCAGGATCCATTCCTGAATAGTTGGTGAATGTGTAAAGGTTTTGGGCTGTAACAAACATACGTGCCTGTCCAAACGGCATGTTACTGAAAAGCTTCTTGAAGTCGTAACCCAATGTAAGGTTCTGAATTTTCAAATAATCGCCATCTTCAATATAGATGTCAGAAATATTCTGCCAGTTGGTATGGCTACCTGAAGTCAGACGTGGCAATTTATTGGAAGTGCCTTCACCGGTCCAGCGACCAAAAATTTCAGTCGTATAGTTTTGTAGTGGAGAATCGGCGAATGAACGGTATGATTTGGCAATCTGTTGTCCAAATGCTCCTGTTCCGGTGATATTTAAATCAAATCCTTTGTATGCAAAGTTCAGGTTTAATCCCAGGGTAAAATCAGGATGCGGATTACCAATCATTGTACGGTCGTCTTCTGTGATCGTACCACTGTTATCCGTATCCACGAAGATAAGGTCACCAGGCTGTGCGCCTGCATATTTGGCAGGAGTGTTGTTTACCTGTTCCCAGTTCTGGAATACTCCGGCAGTTTTGTAGCCATAGAAATATCCGATTGGAAATCCTTCCTGTGCACGGTACATTTCTGTTGTACCCTGACTTAGTACGCTTCCATCGCCGTGAATAATGCCTTCAGCATTTGCAATACGTGTCACTTTATTCACATTGTGAGCTAAATTTACCGAAGCACCATATTGCAGTTCGCCTGCTTTGTCATTCCAGTTCAATGCAATTTCAAAACCTTTGTTTTCAATATCGCCACCGTTGACTGAAGGAGCATTCAATCCCCAGACAGCAGGAATAGGAGCAGTTACAAGCCAGTCTTTCGTGGTTTTCTTGTACCAGTCGAAATTCAGGCCAAGGCGTGAATCAAGAAATCGTGAATCAAAACCAAGGTTCAACTGTTCAGAAGTTTCCCATTTTACCTCCGGATTGGCCAAAATATCAGCATATCCGCCAACTGTTTGAGTTAACTTGTCAGGGGCAAAATAGTAGCCATTGCTTGTATCAAAGGCGATGGTAGAAAGATACTGGAAGTTATCAATGGCAGCATTGCCATTCTGACCCCAGCTGGCACGGAGTTTCATGAAATCCATCCAGTTTTGAGTTGATTCCATAAATGATTCATTGGTGATAACCCAACCGGCAGACATTGAAGGGAAATAACCCCAACGGTTTCCGGGTGCGAAGTTCGATGAACCGTCGGCACGCATGGTGAAAGAAGCCAGATAAGTTTCTTTGTAGTTGTAGTTGGCACGTCCGAAGAATGAAGCCAGTGAACCCGCTCCCCATGGTGATCCGCCTGCACCACGCTGTGCAAGTACTGTTGGTTTCGTATTGTCAACCCATGCATTGTCAAACAAGCCCGGAAACATAGAATTATTTCCACTTGCCCTGACGTTTGAACCCATTCCCCATTTTTCAACAGATTGACCAACCAAAACATCAAACTGATGATCGTCGGCAACTATAAATTTGTAGGCCAGTGTGTTATCCAATGTTATATTGCGACCAGAACTTGCATTTTGATAGACATTGTCCATCGTTACATTGGTATTGTTTGACAAGTGTCGGATTCCATCATACGAACGGTAGGAGGAGGCAGTCATCTTATAACCAAACTGAGATCTGAAAACCAAATTCCTGATTGGTTGGATTTCAGTATAAGCACTTGTCTGAAGCGCATAGTTTTGTGAAAGGTTCAATCCCCAGTTAGAAAGAGCAGTTCCTGCAAGCGGGTTCCCGGTATTGCCATCAAAGTTCCAGCCATTATCCCTCTTGTCATCAAAGTCATAGAAATTGCCATCAGCATCGTACGCAGGGAGCAGCGGATTTCCAGTCAGAAGGTTATGAATGGAGTTGCCATAGATATTGCCGATTGCAATACCTGATTTGGTGCTTGAATTATAATTCAGCGTCTGACCAATTTTGATTATATCAAAGTCTTTCGCTTTCAACAAAACATGATCTGAATTGATACGGGCAGTATAACGTTCATAATTAGACTGAACGGGTTTCCCAAGAATACCTTCCTGAGAAGTATAGGAAAATCCCAATGAAAATTTAGACTGATCGTTGCCACCTGCCAGATTAAAAGAGTGATTTTGCATTGGAGCAGCTTCGTTATATGCCTCTTTCATCCAGTTTGTTCCCTTCCATGAACCATCCATAACAGAGTTGTAAAGGGCTTCAGGAAGCAGGTTTGCCCAGTCGTAAGTTGGATTCGCTTCATTGTAACGGGTTTCATCCATCATCGACATATATTCTTTGGCATTTAGTAATGCAGGCATTTTAGCTGCATATTGAGCACCATAGTAGCCATCATAAGTAAGCTGAAGTTTTCCGGCTTTACCTTTTTTTGTTGTTACCAAAACAACACCGTTGGCAGCGCGCGCACCATAAATTGCGGCTGAAGCTGCATCCTTCAGTACGTCGATGGATTCAATATCTGATGTATTCAATGCGTTGATATCGCCACCGGCCACACCATCAATGACATACAAAGGTGAGGATGAACCAATGGTACCCAAACCACGGATGGTTACCTTAAAACCTTCACCCGGCTGGCCAGAACTCTGTGTGATCTGAACTCCGGGAGTCTGGCTCTGCAAAGCGCCCAAAGCACTTACCGAACTCATTTTTTGAAGATCGTCTGCGCCCACCTGAATGGTTGCACCTGTGGTCAGTTTCTTTTTCTGAACACCGTAACCAATTGCAACCACTTCATCAATATCAAATGATTCCATTTCCATGGTAATATTGATGGTTGTTTGATTTCCAACTGCAATTTCCTGTAATTTCAGACCAATAAACGAAAATTGCAAAGTTGCATTTTCAGGCACATTTGAAATTGTATAATTACCATTTGTGTCGGTAATATTTCCGTTCGAAGTACCTTTTACTACTACCGAAACACCCGGAAGCGTTGCTCCTGAAGAATCTGTTACTTTACCCGTAACAGATTTGCTTTGTTGCGGTGCAGCATTTTGTTTCATATCAGCACGTGAAAGCATAATGTGCCGATCGTTGATAGAATATGACACTCCGGCTCCCTCGAAAAGAATTGGAAGTGTCTGTTCAATACTTTTGCCTTTTATCGCAATACTCACCTTGCGGTTGAGATCGATGTATTCGGCACTGTAAGCGAAACGGAATTCGCTTTGTTTCTCAATAGCTTCCATCACATCTACCACACGGGCGTCTTGGAAGTTCAGGCTGAGTTTGGTTGACTGGCTGTAAAGGCTGGCCGAAACCTGCATCAGGCCTACAAAAAGAAAAAGGAACGTAAGTCGCATAATTCTAAAGAATTTTTTGTTCCAGTTCCGGGGCATCATACCTCGGATACTCGATTTTTTTTTCATAGTTTTGAATGAATTTGTTATTAAAAAGTTTCATCATTAATTTGATGGGCATTTGACCGGGGAGCGTTGCTGCGCTTTCCGGTTTTTTATTTTTAGTTCATTGGTTTCTCGGGTGGTATTTTAATTCAATCACATTGTCGTGTTGAATGGCATCAACGGGAGTAATTTTTTCAATCAGACTCAGAATGCTACTTAAATTTTCGTTCTTGATGGTGAAGGTAAATGGCAGATTTTTTAGTTGATCATCGACCACAAATTTTTGGTTATAGCGTTTTTCAAGTTTAATGACCAGTTCGCTCAAAGGTAGATTATAAATATTTATTATTCCGTCTTTCCAGGATGTATATAAGACGGTGTTAACATTGGAGAGGGTAAGTTCTTTTTTATTCTTATTGAAATTGGCCATTTCACCAGGCTTCATCTCTTGTTTGAATTTTGAATGAGAGGTCGATGTTAATTCTACTTTCCCTTTTTCCAGCACAACCTGAATGAAGTTTTCTTCGGGATAAGCCATTACGCTGAATTCGGTGCCCAACACTTTCACCTTTAAATCTGAACTATTCACAATCATGGGCAGTTCTGCGTTTTTATGCACTTTGAAAAATGCTTCCCCAACCAAATCAATGTCACGGTTAGTTGCTGAAAATTGATTATTGTAACGGATAGTCGATCCTGAATTGATCCACACGATTGAACTGTCAGGTAAAACTACTTTCGAGATTTGTCCGAATTCGGCTGCAACAGTTGTATAAATAAGTTGATTGGATTGATTTGGCTGCGAGATGTAAAATAAAAGTGACGGAATTGAAATCAACAAAACAAGAATGGCTGCATACCTGAAAAAATTGAGTGTTCGTTGCGTCCGCTTTAAATCTGATTGCATCCGGCCGAATAGATTATTCTGAATATTGTTCCAATTCGTCTGAAACTCAGCAGGTATTTCTTCATTTCTGATCTCGTTCTTCCATTCGTTTTTAGTCGATTGAAATTCAGCTAAATGATCCGGTTTCCGAATCCAATCCAGTATCTCTTTTTGTTCTTTTTCAGAACTCTTCCCCGACAAGTATTTCTTAATTATTGATTTCATCCATTGAGTGTTTCAGGAGTAGTACACAGAAAATATAAAAACCCTACCTC
>DAITNH010000027.1:2924-14953 GCA_036834745.1 Prolixibacteraceae bacterium | reverse complement strand
CATCGCAATCATAACTGCCAGAAGAGGGAATTTCAGTAACATTTCCTGACGGATTTGTTCTTTGGCCTGATGCAGGTGTTTTTCAACAGCTTTAACTGAAATACCCAACTCGTCTGCTACTTCCTTGTTTTTTTTCCCTTCAAGTTTTGATTTGGTAAATACAATCCTTCGTTTTTCAGGCAATTTCTCAACCGATTCACGAATTGCAACGATCAATTGTTCTTCAAGAGTTTTTTCTTCTTTCCCGATAAAATCGAGTTGATAAAGATGCTGAAGCTCGTTTTCCCCAATCGAATCAATTTCTTTTTCAATGGTGTGGAGTTTCTTATCACGAAGGTAATTCAGGCATCTGTTCCGGAGCATTACAAACAATAAACTTTCAACCGATTGTGAAGGTTTGATCAATGATCTCTTTTCCCATAACTTTATGAAACACTCCTGAACCAGATCGTTCGCCTGTTCCGGGTCATGAATGAAAAGCCGGCAATAACCTATCATACGTGGAAATGTTTGCTTAAACAACTCCTCGTAAGCTGCAGGATTCCCTTCTTTTAACTTTATATTTAGCTGTGAGTTTTCCACTTACCGCAAAGGAAATTATATTTTTCCTTTTCCCTGCACTGAATTTCAACAATTTGCCGGTTTTAACTGTTCTTAAGCAATCAACAATAAAATTTATCCAACTATGAAACCATTTGTTATTCTTAGCTTTTCAATTTTTTTACTGTCTGGATTATTCCTTCTTTTTCAGGGATCAGCTCCTACCAGTTCTGAAAATCATTCAGTTCCCCTTTCTGCACAGCCTTCGGCTCAGGATAATTTTCTGAAGTATTGCGCCGGTTGTCATGGTACAAAAATGGAACGTTTTGCGGGAAATACCTGGGAAGCATACAGTGCCGGAAATGATTTGAGTCCGGTCATCAAATACGGAATACCGGTTTTGGGAATGCCTTCGTTCGAAAAAGCTTTTTCGGATGCTGAGATGAAAGCCATTTCAAACTATATTTTAACCGAAATAAAAAGCAAAAAGGAAATTCCTGCGGTGACGAAATTTCCGGCAGTGGTGCGTTCGAAACATCAGGCATTCCGTATCGATACAGTTGCCAAAGGGCTTGATGTGCCCTGGGGAATTGCGTTCCTGCCTGATGGGGATATGCTGGTTACCGAACGTAGCGGACAACTGTTCCGTTTCAGTGGTGGTAAATTAAAAGCAATAATTTCCGGAGTTCCTGAAGTCTTGGCTCAGGGACAAGGGGGTTTGATGGATGTAATACTGCATCCTGATTACAAAAAGAATGGCTGGATTTATATTTCGTATTCGCAAAAAGCAGTTGATGGAAAAGGTGGAAATACTGCAATCTTCAGGGCGAAATTAAAAGATGACAAATTGGTGGAGCAGCAGGAATTATTCAAGGCGTTTCCAAATACAAACTCTGGCGTACATTTCGGCTGCCGCATGGTTTTCGACGACAAGGGCTATTTGTTCTTTTCTGTTGGAGAACGGGGCAACAAGGAAAATGCACAAACCCTGACCAATCATTGTGGTAAAATACACCGCATTTTTGACGATGGCCGCATTCCACCTGATAACCCATTTGTAAAAACTACCGGAGCCATGCCAACCATATATTCTTATGGTCACCGCAATCCGCAGGGAATTGATATTAATCCGGAAAACCGCCGTATTTACAATAACGAACATGGCCCTCGTGGTGGCGACGAAATAAACCTGGTGGGAAAAGGCAACAATTACGGCTGGCCTGTGATTACTTTCGGTATTAATTACGATGGAACCATCCTTTCGAAATTTACAGCAAAGGAAGGCATGGAACAGCCTGTATTCCAGTGGACACCATCGATTGGACCAAGCAGCATGAAATTCGTGGTTGGCGATCGCTACCCTGGCTGGAAGGGTGACATTCTGAACGGTTCTCTCAGTTTCAAATACCTCGAACGTGTTCATCTGGAAGGCGGGAAAGTGACCGAACAGGAAAAATTGCTCGAAAATGCTGGCCGTGTGCGCCATGTGACGATGAGCCCCGACGGTTATATTTATGTTGCAATGGAAAGTCCGGGGATCATAGTTAAATTGGTTCCGGTGAAATAATATTTATTCAGCACACCCCTGACAGGGTTCCAAACCCTGTCAGGGGTGTGCTGATGAGCTAAACCGGCAGTTTAAATTTCATTGTAACTTCACCGGTTTCTTTATTGATTTCGATGGATTGGCCATTGATGCCGAGATCTTTTCCTGTGGACATTTTGAACAGCCCGGACAGGAACTGAATCCCATTGTTCATTACCTGCTCAACTTCGTGCGCTTTCTCGTCGGTAACGGAGGGTTGCGATGTCAGTTGTTTTTCCTGAACGGTTTCAGCGACCGGTTCAAACAGTTCTTCTGTCGGGTCAATTTCATCCGATCGATATTAATTCAATCATGCTCTCTTCCGGTTTCGTAATTTAATTTGTTTTTCTGAATGCATTGAGAAATTTTACTCAGCATATTGAGTAAATGGGAATATGAATTTTAAAATAAGTCCTAATAGTTTGTTGTTGAGTGGTTTAGTGAACAAAAAACGACAGCTTGTTCAGGTAGTATTTGGACTACGTCAGGTTGGAAAGACTACCATGATTGGACAGGTTTTAAATTTGAATTACTATTCCTATTGTAAAACAGCACATTTTACGAAACCATATCGTCGGCTTATCTGTAAATAATGTATAATCCAAAAACGAAAGGAGACCACATTATGCCAAACAGTGTTTACAAGATTATTGAATTGGTTGGTTCAAGTACCGAATCATGGGAAAAAGCTGCACAAAACGCTATTTCCAAAGCTTCTGAATCTTTGCGCGAACTTCGTATTGCCGAAGTTAGTGCGATGGACATGACCATTAAAGATGGCAAGATTGAAAGCTACCGCACTAAACTTAAGGTATCCTTCAAATTTGAAGGCCACCACTAAAAACAAATCAACGTTGATTAAGAAAAACAAACAGGACGAGCCCGGAATATGGGTTCGTCCTGTTTGTTTAAACACTGTGAATTGAAAAATTGAATCAAATAATAATTTCTAATTATATCACTCATTTTTTTATAACTTCACAAGAATTATTAACCATCTGGGAACTGAATTATATTCGGATAATCATGAGAAAGGGAAAACATCGGTTGCTGTTACTATATTTTTTGATTTCTATTCTGATTTCCGCCAATTCGTTTGGCCAATCCGGCAATATAGAATTCGACCAATATACCACCAACGATGGCCTGTCGAATGGTTATATCAATGCATTTTTACATGATAGCAAGGGATTTATTTGGATTGGGACAGGCAATGGCTTAAACCGTTTTGACGGGATCACTTTTAAAACATATTATTCTGATATTAAAGACAGTACTTCCATTCCCGGTAGCGAGGCAACTGCTTTGGTTGAAGATTCGCTGGGCAATATCTGGGTGATGACTTCCAATGGGATGTGTGTTTATGATAGAAAAAAGGATAACTTTTTAAGAAAAACAATAAGGGTAAACGGAGGAATTGTAAATAATTTTTTCCTGTATTCTTGCATTATTGACAGCAAAGGGTTTTTATGGGCTTCTTCTCCAAGCATTGGGATTCTTCGAATTAAAATTTATGACAATCCCCAAATCTCAAATAACATTATTGATGCAGATTTGTATCTGTTGGAAGAGGATGATGTAGATACTAAATTAAGAAATAGTGTCTATTCGTTTGTTGAGGATGAGCATAATCAAATTTGGGTAGCAAGCCACAGCAGCAAGCTTTTTTGTTTTGATAATCAACAAAATAAATTTCTTTCAAAACAAATCAATCATCCTGAAGTTAAGAATTTCAGTAATAAACGGAAAGGCCTGTTAAAAGACAGTGCCGGTGATTTTTTTATAGCCATTGAAGATAACGGATTGCTGGTATGGGACAGGGGAAAGAATGTTTTCAGATTGTACAAACCAAATGGCACCAATACTGGTCCAAACGGCAACGTTTTATCTGCACTTTCCGAAGATAAGAATGGATTAATCTGGATAGGAGACAGGAATGCAGAAGGTATAAGCATCTTTGATAAAAAGACCGGGAAATTCAGTCATTACCAATCAGACGAGTTTGATCCATATTCGCTAAACACAAATAAAATAAATTGTATCTATCAGGATAAAACCGGATCAATGTGGGTAGGCGCAATCATTGGCGTTAACAAATACAGTCCCGGCAAGTTGAAATTCAAACGGTATTTCAGCAACCCAAATGTTCGGGGCAAATTGAGCTTTAATAATACCCTTAGTTTCGCTGAAAGTAAAAACGGTGATGTCTGGATAGGGACTGACGGCGGCGGCTTAAATAAACTTGATCGGAAAACGGGTGAAATTTCGCAATACGGAGACAATCCTTCCGATCCCAATTCGTTAAGCAGCAATGCTGTCATTTCAATTTGCGAGGACCACGAGGGTCTCTTGTGGATGGGTACCTATCATGGCGGTTTGGCGAGAATGAAAGATGGCAGGTTTCATGCTTTTTATCCTGATCCGGCCGATCCATATTCAATTTCCGATAGAAATGTTTGGTATGTGTTTGAAGACAGTAAACAAAACCTATGGGTGGGTACGCTAAACAGTGGCCTTGAGCTGTTTGACAGGAAAACCGGACGCTTTTATCATTATACCTCAAATGAAGGTGATTCAACCAGTTTACGTAATAATTCAATTGTTGAAATTTACGAAGACAGTAAACAAAACCTTTATATTACAAGTAATCAGGGAGTAAGTATAATTGATTTGAAGGCATATGATTTTTCGGGATCACCGCCTGTTATTAAATTCAGGAATTTGGTGCACCGTGAAAATAGAAATAGCCTCAGCAGTAATGATGTATATTGTGTAAAAGAAGACAATGAAGGGAACTTGTGGTTTGGGATGCTGGGTTCAGGCATGGATAAACTTGACATGGAAACAGGAAAGTTTTCGAATTACTCTACAAAAGATGGATTTCCCGGCAACTCAGTAACTTCTATTCTGGTTGATAGCCTTAATAATTTATGGCTGGCAACCGACAAAGGGTTGGCGAAATTTAATCCGGAAACCAAGGAAGTCATTGTTTTTGACCAAAAAGATGGCTTACAAAACAAGAGTTTAAAAAGTTGGGCAATAAAAACGCAGGACGGTGAAATGTTTTTTGGAGGTCCCGGTGGGTTTAATTCATTTTATCCTGAACGGATAATTAATGGTCAAAATCAGAACAAACCTCCTGTTGTTATTACCGGATTGAAGATATTCAACAAACCCGTTAAAATAAATGAACAATTCAATGGCCGGGTTCTGTTGCCCGATAATATAGGCGAAACCAATGAATTACAGCTAACTTACAGGGAGAATTACTTTACATTCGAATTTATTGCCCTCGATTTTACTGCTCCTGAAAAGAACAGTTATGCTTATATGATGGAAGGTTTTGATAAAGAATGGGTTCAAAGCGGAACAAAACGCGAAGCCAATTACACCAACCTTGATCCTGGTGAATATACCTTCCGGGTAAAAGCCTCCAACAACGATGGCGTTTGGAACGAAGAAGGAACTTCAATAAAAATAATAATTTTCCCTCCCTGGTGGGAAACATGGTGGTTCAGAATAATTGCAGTTTTATCAATAATTTCCATTATTGTGTCTGGTTTTTATTCACGGATACAATATTTTAAAAATCAGAAGGTACTGCTTGAAAAATTAGTCGCTCAAAAAACTTCAGAGTTGCAGAAGATGAATGCGATATTAACCAATCAGGCAGAAGAACTTAATCAAACCAATTCGTTGCTTGAAGTAAGACAGGAACAAATAGAAGAACAGCGCGAAGAATTATTGGCGCAAAAAGATTCGTTGCAAAAAATGAACATTGAATTACACGATCTTAATGCCACGAAAGACAAATTCTTTTCAATTATTGCACACGACATAAGAAATCCTTTTAACGCTGTTCTTGGTTTCACCGATTTGCTCGAAGAAAACTTTAAAGAATGGGACGATGAAAGAAAACTTGAAGTTGTTAATCTAATAAATACCTCTGCAAAAAACCTGTACGAACTGTTGAACAACCTTTTGCAATGGTCGCGGTCGCAAAGTGGGGTTATTGAATTTAAGCCGCAGAAAATAGCGCTGATGGACACTTTCACAAATGTAATTGGTTTATTCAGGGAAACGGCAGATGCTAAAAACATTGAATTGGACTTTACATCTCCGGACAAGGAATTGCTGGTTAATGCTGACAAAAATATGCTCGATGCCATCATGCGCAACCTGATTAGCAATGCACTTAAATTCACAAATACGGGAGGCAAGGTTCATGTATTTGCCGACGCAAATAAAGAATTCGCGATTGTTAAAGTTACTGACAATGGTGTCGGACTTACCCCTGAAATTCAGGAGCAATTATTCAGAATTGACACGCACACCAGCACCTATGGCACGCAGAATGAATCAGGTAGCGGATTAGGACTTATTCTTGTCAGGGAATTTGTTGCAAAACATGGCGGTAAGATTGGTGTAGAAAGTATCAAAGGAAAAGGCAGCACCTTTCATTTCACCCTTCCTTTAATGGAAAATTGATACCTATTTGGTCACCACAATTATTTCAGTTCCTGCCAATCCTTCCGATTCCGCCTTTAGTTTTATTTCACCGGCTGTTCCTGAAGGTCGTAAAATAACCAGACATTTCCCTTTGAAACTGGTTACTTCCGGTTTACGGAAACTTTTCATATCCTTTGGATTTCCATTTTCAACGGCAGCCAATTCACCGGCTCCATCAACTTTTAACTGAACAGGCACAACAGCATCGGGAACCAGATTTCCTGCTTCGTCGATTATTTCAACAGTTACATACGAAAGGTCGTCGCGGCTGGCTTTTAATTCCGAACGGTCGGCAGTCAAACGGATTTTTACCGGGTTACCGGTGGTTTTCAGAATTTTGGTTTCCATTTCTTTGCCATCTTTCAGCGCAATTGCTTTCAGTTCACCGGTTTCGTATGGAACTTCAAACGTGGTGGTCAGTTTGGTTTCTTCGGAAACCGGTTTCGTACCAATCACTTTTCCATTCAATTCCAGCCTGATTTCAGGATAATTTGAATATACGTTGACCTGAAGTTTTTGGCCTTCACTGCCCGCCCAGTTCCAGCTTTGGTGCTCGTCGGGCCAGCCCCACATACTTACCAGTTCCTTCATTCCTGAAGGGATAGGAGCGTGAACGGCCATTTCCAGGTTGCTGATTTTCCAAACAACATCGCGGTAATACGACTGTGGTTTTTTGAAGCCGCAAATGTCGATGTCGCCGCAATTGGCATTGTACCACGACCATCCCGGTGAGAATTGTGGCTTGGTATCCGGGGTGGCGATCAGCGAATGTCCAATGCCCGCTTCGCCCAGATAATCCATAGAGGTCCAGATAAAATCGCCCAAAACATACGGATACTTTTCAACCATTTGCCAGTTCTCGAAGGCTTCTTTTGCAATTGATTCGGTGCCGATCATCATCCTGTCGGGAAATTTTTTGTGATCGTTTTCATACTCGCGCCACATGTAATTGTATCCGGCCACATCGAGCAATTCCAGTGCGGGTTGCGCATATTCCCAAGTTTTCCCCGGATTATCCCAGAATGAACAGATGGCCGCGGTTACCGGGCGTGTCTGATCCAGATTTTTGATGATGTTGGTTAAATTTTTGGTGATTAGCAATCCTGTGGAATCGGCTCTTTCTTTGATCTCGTTGCCAATGCTCCAAATTATTACCGAAGGATGGTTTCGGTCGCGCAAAATCATGGATTCCAGATCTTCCTTGTGAAACCGACCGAAATAGTTGCTGTAATCATCGGGATTTTTGGGGAGTTGCCACTGGTCGAATGCTTCGTCGATTACCAAAACGCCCAACCGGTCGCAGGCATCCAGAAATTGGGCTGATGGCAGATTGTGACTGGTACGAATGGCATTGAACTCGAATTCTTTCATCAGTTCAACACGGCGTTCTTCAGCACGGTCGATGGCGGCCGAACCAAGCGGTCCATTGTCGTGGTGCATGCATCCGCCTTTTAGAAGAACACGTTCGCCATTCAGTAAAAAACCTTTTTCGGCGCTGAACTCAATGGAACGAATCCCGAAAGTGGTGGCTTTCTGATCGACCGTTTTGCCTTTGAATTTAATTTCGCTTACGGCTTTATAAAGATTGGGTGATTCAATAGACCAGCGCGAGGGAGTTTTAACCTCCAACAATTGCTCAATGTCGGTATTTTTTGCTGAAATGGTTTGCAGATTCGATTCTGACTGGCTGACCATTTTGCCGTCCGGAGAATAGAGTTGGGTTGAAACCGTTACTTCAACATCTTCGGAGGTTACATTATTGACAGTGGTTTTCACTTTTACGGTCGCTTTCTCTGCCGAAACCTCAGGAGTTGAAACAAAAGTTCCCCAAACAGGAATATTTACCAGATCGGTAGTTTGCAATGTGACATGGCGGTATATTCCTGAACCTGAATACCATCTGCTGTTTTTTCCGGGATTGTTTACCCAAACTGCCAAGGTGTTTTTCTCGCCAACTGGATTCAGGTACGGAGTCAGATTAAAAAAGAAAGGAGTGTAGCCATTGGCATGAAAACCAAGGTGCTGACCATTTAGCCAGACATTACATTCCATGTAAACTCCATCGAAATAAATCTGTACTTTTTTGTTTTTTGCCGATTCATCGAGCGTGAATGTCTTTCGATACCAGCCAACTCCGCCGACTGTATGTGCCGTAGAACCTTTTCCCGGGCTATCTTCCGAAAATGGCCCGATTTGTTTTTTGCCTTCTGCCACAGGTAAATCTTCGATGCTCCAATCGTGCGGAAGATCAACCGTTCGCCATTGCGAGTCGTCGAAAACAATGGAATCGGCATGAGGCGCATCACCCAATTTGAATTTCCAGCCGGTATCAAAATTCTGTTCCCGGCTGGTGAAATCGGGTTTTGCCGTATTGCACGAAACGAATAGAATCGAAATGAAAAAAATGGAAAGAAGTATTCGTTGTTCAGGAATTTGATTGTGTTTCACTTTGGTTTTCATGTTGAGGCTGGTTAGAAAATTAGGTTTAAATCGAGGGGGTATTCTGAAATATTCTTAATAACAAGAGTTTATCGCTTCATGAGATTTCAAATCAGAATGATTCCTTTTTGCATGATTTCCTTGGAGAATGAACTTCCCAATTCAATAAATTTCTGGTGAACAGGCATGGTATGAACAATTATGTCTGAAGCATATTTTTTTCTGAATTTGTCCAGTGCCTGATAAACCCTTTTCTTGATCTGTAAGTTTTCTTCAAAAGTTTCAGGAATGATATTTTCTTTCGTAACAATATACAGATCAATATCGCTGTCAGCATCCGGGACGCCATAGGCATAACTTCCAAACAAAATTACCTTTTCAGGATCGATCGGGCGCAAAAATTCAATTATTTCATTTTTTACGATATCGGACAACATACTTTCTTAATTTTAAGTTGGAAAGGTAAGAAATTTTGTTTTAAAGTGATTGCTCCATTCTCCACCATCATGCAGGTGACAGCACCTAAATTTACATATTTCCAGTTTTTAATTTACCTTGAAAAATTTCATATCCTTCACTTCTGTTAAGCTTTCAGGTAATTCTTCGTCATCTTCCGGAAGATTGATTTTCGGATCTGTCAAAATTGCCTGTTTGTCTTCAGGAAAAGCGAGCGGTACTTTTCGGTTGGTTGACCACGCTTGATTTTCAGCAAACGTTGCATTTGAATATCTGCCATTTGCGAATGAAATTGAATGTCCGGTGAGCAGAAAAATATTGTTTTTAAACTCGAATCCCGGATAATCACCCGGTTCGAAACTTGCGGCATGGCCATAACAGTTGACCACCGTATTTTCATAAATCTGGCAATCCGACATGGTTTCGGGAGCTCCATTTGCAATCCATACGTGGAAACCGGCCTGTCCGTTTTTCCGGCCATCGTTGTAACTGATGTTGTTGCGAATGATGTTGTTTTTCCAGACAGAAGCTTCAAAATACTGGAATAATCCGTATCCGGCTCCTTCGTTGTTGGCCGAGAAATTATGCTGCATTACCGAGTTGGTCATCCCACCATCAAAATCGAAACCACCACCATCTTTCCCTTTTTCTGAAGTGAAATTGTTGTGCGAATAGCAATATTGAATGGTGATGCTGTCGCTTTGGTAAGCCCAGATGCCAACAGGGCCGTTGCCTTCGCGTGGCATGTCCCAGCCATTGCCCATCGCTTCGCAATATTCAATTGTTCCGTTGGTCACGCCACCAATCAGGATACCATTTCCGGAGTGATTGTCCAAAACTGCCGGGCAACCCGGATTGTTTTCGGCCACACAATTGGCGATGTACAAGTTCCTGAAAGTTTTGCCACCCGATCCTTCCAATCCACCGGCATCCTGTCCGTCAGATTCTACATTGATACCCGAAAAACCGTTGTCGTGCGCATAAACATTGGTGATCCGAAGATCCTGTCCGCCGACCGCTTTCACGCCCGACCATAAAAAACCGCTGGCTTCGAGGCTGTCGATCACACAATTGTGCGTATTACGAAATTCGACTCCGCTGCCGGTATTTCCAGTTAACCGGCCACTCCCAATAAGGATCAGGTTTTTTACCTGAAGCCAGGCGCAACTGTCGGCCAGAATGGAATTCCCATTTTCACCGTTGATTGTTGCACGTCCGTTCCCATACGATCCAACCACAATGGGCAGTTCTTTTGTGCCATCCAGTTCTGAAAATTTGAGCGTTCCCGCAAAAGTTTGACCTCCGGCGAATAAAACATAATTTCCTGGCTGGAGTTCAAGCGAATTGACTTTTTCAACGGTTTTGAAAGGTTTTTTCTGTGTTCCATTATTTGTGTCATCGCCCGTTTGCAAGTTTACATAGTAGATTGTTTGAGGTGTGCACCCAATCAGAAACAGGATAAATACAGCGAATATTTGATTCAAAATCTTTGGATATTGCATGGTAATTATTTGATTAATTTTTGTTCAGACAGAAAATCTGTCATTCGCTGCAAGGTAGGCAAAAAATTGGGGTTGCTCACCGGCCAGTCGCAGGAGTAATCGTGCTACCAGTTATCTGTTCTAAATGGAGCCAGCGGCAATCCTTCCGTACTAAAAACATCGGGCATAGAAGTGTCGTCGAAACAAAAACGGGCTGCAACCGGGGTTTTTACCAATTTGGAAGAAAGGATTACTGCATTTCCATCAATTTTGGCAGTGGCTTCAACGAATTTCTGATCGTCGCCTGCAATCATGAATTTTACCGGAGTTTTTCCTGTTGATTTCAAGCCTGCAGCGGCATTGCCGAAAGTGAGGCGCACCTTGTCTTTTTCGACTTTCATCGATTCAAAAGACGGGCTTTTATATTCGCCAATATTTTGTTTGTACGTTTCGGCCAAAGCATAATTGGCAAGTCGTTTACCAACATCCAGCTTGTTTCGCGGATGAATGTCTTTTACATTATCAACAAGATCTGAAACAACCACCATTCCGGTATTCGGAACTGTTTTGGTCACCAGTTCCTGTTGTTCACGCAGGTATTCCGAAGTTCCCTGATCTCCGTAAGTATATGGTGCAATTTGAACCTGATAGAACGGAAAATCTTTTTTGAAATCGGCTCTCCAGTTTTCGATCAGTGTTTTCATCAGTTTTGAATAGATCTGGTAATTTCCGCAGTTCGATTCGCCCTGATACCAGATTGCACCGGCAATTCCATAAGGCACAACGGGAGCGATCATTGAATTATACAATGCTCCGGATTCACCAGGCCACCAGTCAAAATGTTCTTTGTATTTGGCTTTATTTAGTTCAGGATTATTTTCGATACGGCTTTTCTCAATCCACACTTCGGCAGGAGTTCCGCCCCATGCAGAAACGATGATTCCAACCGGAACATTCAGTTTTTGCTGTAATTCGCGGGCGAAGAAATAACCCACCGCACTTGTTGAACGCATGGTTTC
>DAITNH010000027.1:0-2824 GCA_036834745.1 Prolixibacteraceae bacterium | reverse complement strand
GCTGCAATGGTTTTGATGGTGGTTTTCCAGGCCGAACTGTTATCCGCTTTTATTTTTACGGTGTCTTTGGAATTCCAGCTTGTCACAATTTTTACGGTTTCGCCCGGATCGGACCAGCCCCAAATGGCTACATCAGAATTTTGTTGCAGCACCATGTTGTCGGCAAATACCGATGGAAGAATGATTTTTCCGAACATGTTGGTTGTGAGCGCGAAAAGAATCAGTAAGGATAAAAAGAGTTTTTTCATTGTTATAGATTTTGTGTTTAGTAATATCTGATGATCAAGGCATTATTCTTTGCCGTCACATTCATGTGACGGATAAATTGCAAAATTAATTTTGGGCTTTAGCCCTGATAATTATTGCCCTGCATGTCCTTTCGCTAAAGCCAAACAGCCTGTCCCGATTTTTTTTCGGGAGCAAAGGATATTTCCAATTTTAGCTGACAGTTTAGTTACTGAAAACTGACCACTGCGACTTAAAGCTTCCACTTATCCTGCCAGTAAAGCTTTGGGGCATCGCCTTCAAATACGATGGGTAGCCAGATGTAGCGGCCATCAATCGGATTATCGGGTGTCCAACGGTCACCCATGTATATGTAACTGTCTTTTTTACCCTGAACCTGCAATACAAAGGTGCTTTGTGAATGGAAAGTCAGTTCCGAATCTTTACCAATTGCGGGATTTCCTAATTCTGTCCATGTACCGAAAATTTCATCGGCAACGGCTGACCTCGCTGCATTGGGCGCCCAACCGGTACAGTCGGAAGCAATGATGTAATATTTGCCATTGCGTTTGAAAAGGGTGGCGCCTTCCATATACCTTCCTGCAAACACGCGGAAATATTTTCCGGAGTAGGATTGGTAATCGTCGGCGAGTTTTGAAATGTGCAGGGTGCTGTTTTCTTCCGAAGAATAAATGTGGTAGGCGGAGCCGTCGTCATCCACAAAAAGGTTCATGTCGCGGGCCATTTGTCCGCCTTTGAAATCGCGACCCAACAAGTTTACTGAGTCAACATGTGCTGGCAAACAACCTTTCCCACCGCAATACGAATCTTTCACATCAGGAGAAACAGGTTTTTTATGGCAGGGCTGTACATTTACAGGCCAGAAACCTGCATTCGGTCGGAAGCTTTTCAGGAAGGTGAAAGGGCCGGCTGGATTGTCGCTTACGGCAACGCCGCTGCGGGCTGCTAAATATCCTTTACCTTTTAATTCAAGATGAAACCACATCACGAACTTTTTGGTTTTGGCGTTGTATATCACTTTTGGGCGTTCAAGTACGCATCCTTTGGCAATGTCGCTCAACGAATCGGTGTCGTTAACTTTCAGCGCAATTCCTTCGTTTTTCCAGTTATACAAATCGTTCGACGAATAACAGCCAACGCCAACCTGTGCTGAATTTCCAATTTTTCCAGTAATTTTATGCTCGCCGTACCAATAATAAACGCCTTCGTGGTAAAGCACTCCGCCGCCATGGGCATTGATATGGGTTCCGGTATTGTCTTTCCAGATTTCTCCGGGAATAATTTGTTTGGCGATTTGTGCTTTCAGGATAAAAACACAAAAAAAAGCAAGTAAAAAGAGTTGAAACTTTCTGGCCATTTGTCTTTGGTTAGGTTATTTGGAAGCGTAAAGTTAAACGCTTAAGTGTAAAAGACAAATTTTACCTGATCAACTTATGCGACAGTTTCTTGCCATCAATTGCAATGTTCAGAATATAGGTGCCAAAGGGGAGCTTGCCGGGATCGAACCCGTAACTGGCTTCGGAAGTGGTGGCTTTGTGCAGGATAGTGCCTTTTACATCGCTCAGGCTAATATGAATTTCCTTATGGTTATTTTGCCCGGTTTCAATCCGGATTGTATTTGAAAACGGAACCTGAATTATTTTAATTCCTGCCAACACATCATTGTTGCTGATTCCGGTGGTAGTGCCAACAACACGGAATATTTTACCGCTTCCCCGGCCTGCAATATAGAGTTGTCCGCCGGAATCTTCGCCAAATGTGCTGAAATTGTTTCCGGTGAATTGGCCGAAATCTTCTTTTACCCAATTGTCCGCTACATTATGCAATGTCCAAATCCTGTCGGAACAATAATCGGTAAAAAAGTAATACCCGTAAAAGGCTGAAGATACATCGCCACGGTAAACATAACCTCCTGTTACAGAACATTCGGTGCCCTGAGGATAGGTGTATGCCGGAAATGTTAAATTAGATGCAGCCGCGCATCCGGAAGTGTTGTATGTCTGATTGCCTTCGTAGCATCGCCATCCGTAATTTTCGCCACCCTTGCTGGCGGCAGCCTGAAAATTTACCTCTTCAACCGCATTTTGACCAACATCGGCAATCCACAAATCGCCGGTGAGCCGGTCGAAACTGAACTTCCAGGGATTTCGCAATCCGAGCGCCCATATTTCGGGTAGGGTAGTGGTGCTATTGTAGAAAGGATTTGTGGCCGGAATTGCATACAGATTTCCATTATTTACATCGATTCGAAGCATTTTGCCAAGTAATACTTGTGGATTTTGAGCACGGTTATCGGGGTCGCCTCCAGAGCCACCATCGCCAAGACCAATGTATAAATATCCATCGGGGCCGAAACACAAAGTACCTCCATTGTGGTTTGGAAATGGCTGGGTAATGGTCATAAGCTTTAACTCGCTTGTCGGATCGGCTATTTCCGTATTACCTGAACTTACTTTAAACCTTGAAATGGTTGTAATGTCACCTGCTCCCACATAATTCACATAAAAGAACCCGTTTGTTTTGTAATCCGGATGGAAAGCCAGTCCCAACAAACCCCGTTCACCTCCAAATGTTACCC